>JBQGEO010000330.1:0-9248 GCA_052039655.1 Pararcticibacter sp. | reverse complement strand
CCCGTTCCTTATGTGGAACGGCTGCCCTGCTCCGAACCGGTATATACGCCTGAAGCCATAGAAACCGCTATTGAAAAATTACTGGAACGCTTATGCGTGCGTTTGCAATCTGAAGGAAAGGGCGTACGCAAAGCGGTACTGAAATGCTTCAGGGCAGACAACAAACAAGTACAGATAAGTATTTCAACGATCAGAGGTTCGCACAGCATATCTCATCTGTTTAAACTGTTTTGTTTACAGACCGGAAAAATAGACCCCGCCATGGGTATTGAGCTCTTCCTCCTCGAAGCACAGAAAGTTGAAGATATCGATCCCCTCCAGGAGAAATTATGGGCCGGCAAACCTGGCCTGCAAGACCATGCATTAGCCGAACTGCTTGACCGCATTGCCGGCAAGATTGGACCGGAACGGATAAAACGTTACCTGCCATCAGACCATTACTGGCCGGAACGGTCTGTACAGCTTGCCGGTTCGCTAAACGATAAACCACAAACTGCCTGGTATATGGCCAGTCCCAGGCCGGTCCGGTTATTATCCCAGCCAGAACATATTGAAGTAATGTCGCTGTTACCGGATTATCCCCCCAGGATATTCAGCTATAAAGGGAAACGGCATATCGTTACCAGGGCAGACGGGCCGGAACGCATCGAACAGGAATGGTGGCTGGGCAAGGGGGAACACCGGGACTATTATGCAGTTGAAGATGAAGGTGGCCAGCGTTACTGGTTGTTTCGCTCAGGGCATTATGACGGAGAGAATGGTCATTGGTATTTACATGGATATTTTGCGTAAGAATCATGAAATATGCTGAATTACAGGTCACCTCAAATTTCAGTTTCCTCCGGGGAGGGTCGCACCCGGAAGAATTGGTGGAACAGGCCCATGCATTAGGATATACAGCTATTGCGATTACTGACCGGAATAGCCTTGCAGGTATCGTCAGGGCACATGTAGTAGCTAAAAACCTTCCTATCCAATTTATTCCAGCCTGCCGCCTCGACCTGCTGGACGGCCCCAGCCTCCTGGCCTATCCCACTGATCAGGAAGCTTACAGCAGGCTTTCAGCCCTGCTGACCACTGGCAACCTGCGCGCCGAAAAGGGAGAATGTCATTTGTATAAATCGGACGTCTTTGCTCACAGAAAAGGTATTTTATTTATGATCGTACCGCCTGCTAACCTGAATGCACGTTTCGATTTTGATGATGAGTTTAAAACAGCTGCCAGGGAATACCTCCATGCTTTCGGAAGCTCTTTATACATAGCGGCAAACTGCTCTTACAGCGGAGATGATGCGAAACGGATGTTCCGGCTCAAACAAATGGGCATACCTTTGGCTGCCACGGGAGATGTACATTATCATGAAGCCAGCCGCCGGGAACTGCAGGATATACTCACCTGCATCCGGGAAAAATGCACGATCTACCATGCGGGTTATCGCTTACACCCGAATGCAGAACGCTATCTTAAGCCTGTCAGGGAGATACACCGGCTTTTCCGTGATTATTCCATAGCCTTAGACAACACGCTGTCTATCGCAGAAGCCTGCACTTTCTCGCTGGACAAACTTCGGTACGTTGAACCTGAAGAAAAAATCATAGAGGGGCTTACCCCACAAGAGCGGTTGAAGAAACATACGGTGGAAGGGGCCCACAAACGTTACGGCAACTATATTCCTAAACAGATCAGTGAACAGATCGATTTTGAGCTGGCTTTCATTGAGAAGCGAAAACTGGCCCCCTATTTTCTCCGGGTATATAAATATACACAAAAAGCAGAAGAACTGGGTATCCTTCACCAGGGCCGCGGCTCTGCCGCTAATTCAACAGTCTGCTATTGCCTCGGCATCACAGCAGTGGATCCCATGAAATCAAGGCTTCTCTTTTCGCGCTTCATGTCTGATGCCAGGGAAGAGTGGCCGGATATTGATGTCGATTTTGAACACGAGCGACGTGAAGAGATCATTCAGTATATCTACGAAGATTATGGGCGCGAACATGCCGCGATTGTGGCCACCGTCACCCAGGAAAGACATAAGGGTGCCATTCGCGATACAGGAAAGGCGATGGGATTATCTGATGACACTATTAAAAGTATTGGAGCCACTATATGGGACTTTCATGAAGAGGGTTTTGATGAAAATCGTTTAAGAGAGCAAGGTTTGAACCCTAAGGATCCGCATATCCTGAAGGTATTGGAATTAACCACTCTATTGATGGGCTTTCCGCGCCAGCTGGGACAACATACCGGAGGATTTGTGATTACTGATAATAAGCTGTCCGACATTTGTCCGGTACTGAATGCCCGCATGGAAAACCGCACCCAGCTGGAATGGAATAAAGACGACCTTGAAGCCCTCGGCATATTAAAGGTCGATGTACTGGGGCTGGGCATGCTCACCATGATACGAAAAGCTTTCGATTTGGCGAATCTCCATTATGGGAAAAAGTTAACTCTTGCTGATGTGCCTCAGGATGACAAAGATGTTTACAAAATGATCAGTCACGCCGATACCCTGGGGGTTTTCCAGATCGAAAGCCGGGCACAAATGGCCATGCTGCCCCGCCTTAAACCGGAAAAATTTTACGATCTCGTCATTGAGGTTGCAATTGTAAGACCAGGGCCGATCCAGGGAGAGATGGTACATCCTTACCTGCGCAGGCGTAAAAACCTGGAGCCTGTAGCTTACCCTTCTGAAGATCTGAAAGAAATTCTGGGACGAACATTGGGTGTCCCCTTATTCCAGGAACAAGCGATGGAGATTGCCATTGTGGCCGCGGGCTTTACCCCGGCAGAAGCAGACCAGTTGCGCCGCAGCATGGCAACATTCAAGGCAAATGGCAAACTCCATCTCTACGAAAAAAAACTAGTGAGAGGCATGGTGGCAAGGGGATATGAAGAAGGCTTTTCCCGCCGTATCTTCAAACAATTGCAGGGTTTTGAGGGATATGGCTTTCCGGAAAGCCATGCAGCGTCTTTTGCCCTGCTGGTTTATATTTCTTCATGGCTGAAGTATCATTATCCCGATGTATTTGCGGCAGCCTTACTCAACAGTCAGCCCATGGGATTCTACCAGCCTGCTGAAATTGTAGATGACGCGCGGGGACATGGGGTTATTGTCAGGCCTGTTGATATTAATCATTCAACATGGGATCACAAACTGGAAGAGAAACAAGGCCTGCATCATGCATTGCGGCTGGGATTCCGCCTGGTGAAAGGGCTGGGGGAAGATGAGATGAATTTATTGGCCGCTAATTCCCCTTACCGGCACATCACCGATCTGCCAAAAGCGGGTATATCACAACCGGCACTGGAAAAGCTTGCTGATGCAGATGCTTTCCGGTCCATTGGCCTCGACCGCAGACAGGCACTTTGGGAAATAGCTGCTCTGGCCGATCGTCCCTGCGCTTTGCTGGAAACCCTGCCTTCAGCCAGCTTGGGAGAGCAAATAGAATTACCCCTGATAACAGAAAGTGAACATGTAATACAGGATTTTGCGGCAACCGGATTATCGGTTAAAGCTCACCCACTTAGCTTTTTACGATCAGATCTCAAACAGGCAGGGGCCATTCCACTGGAGAAGTTAAAATCTATGAAGAATGGGGACAAACTCAGGATTGCTGGAATGATCACCGTACGACAGCGTCCCGGAACGGCTAAAGGCATTGTCTTTATCACAATTAAAGATGAAACAGGATTTGCCAACGTAGTGGTATGGGAAAAGTTTTTTTGTAAATACCGGAAAGAAATTATTCAATCTCAATTAATCCTGATAGACGGCCACTTACAGGTGGAAGAAGAGGTGGTTCATGTGGTGATGCAAAAGTGTTATAATTATAATAAGCTCCTTACCAAACTAACAACGCCCCTTGCCGCTTTAACGAATGATGAGACAGGTACTAAAGTGCAGGAATTGCCTGACAAAGAACATAAAAGGGTGTTCCACAAAGGACGGAACTTCCATTGAGATGCTGCGTTATTTCATTGGAAGTTTGACCCTTACCTGCGTACCCTGCCCGGTTACCGATTCTAACGCTATACTGCCCGACAGCGCTCTTACATGATGAGCCATCATATCAAGCAATCCTTCCTTTGCTAATCCATCTTTCACATCGAAGCCAGTTCCGTCATCTGTGACTTTCAGAAGGACTTCCGTTTCTCTTATTTCGAGGATAAGAGAGATACTTCTTGCTTTCGAGTGCTTAGCGGCATTTCCCACCAGTTCCTGGATATACAGGAAGAGTGTCCCACTCAGACTGTTATTTATCAGACCTGCGTCACCAATAATCCTGGCACTCACCGGCACATTTAATTTAAGAATTCTGTTGATGTCGCCTATAGCCTCAGCCAACCCAAAGTGCTCCATGCTTGCCGGAACCAGTTCAAGCACCATCTGTTCCGTTTCCTTTGCTGCCTCCGAAACCAGGTGCTTTGCATTCCTGAGCAAGCGGCATCTCTTTTGTTCAATATGACTATTCTCTAATCTTTCAAGGGCTGGAGCTATGCTTTTCAGCCACTGTAAAACACCATTCTTCAGCCGGGAAGCAATACGCTTCCGTTCTTTTCTCTGAGTATGCAAAATTACTGCTAACAAATCATGATGCTGCCTCTTTTCCATCTCCCGTAACTCCAGCCAGTTTGCTTCAGAGTTTTTCTCCCGGTCGCGCAACTCTTCCATTTTTCGTTCGGATATATCCTCTAATGCAAGATAACAGCATGGTTGATTTTGATAAGTAAGCAGCATAACGCTAATATGGCACCAGAACGAAGAGCCATCTGATTTCAGCAAACAGGTATCTCTGCAATACACTAGTTCTTTTTTCTGTTTGATAACCTTTCCCAGGGTTTGCCATTCTATCCGGAAATCAGGATGTATGAAGTCAAGGAAGCATTTCCCTTTTAATTCATCCATTGAATAACAAAGACAAACGGAAACTCTCTCATTGGCATTTAATATCATCAGGTCTGTATCAAGGATCTTTCTCCCTTTACACGAATCATCAAAAATTGACTGAAAATCATCCTGATCTTTCTGATGCCGCTGTCTCATCAGCTCTATCTCTTCCTGCATTTTATCGAGCTCCCGATGAAGCCTTCTGACTTCCGATGTCAGCCATTCATGTTTACTTGCGGAATCCATATACAGATAACAACCTGAAGGACACCCGCTTGTTCTGCGAATAAGAGTAATTTAAGAAAATGTATAAATGTGTGATATTCAGGTGTGCCAAACCTTAGCCGTCCATCTTTATATGAATAAACGTTAACAGGTTCAATGCTTCAGTTTCACTTTCTACCTCATACTGAATGGTTCTACCTTCTGCATACTTTTTTGCATCGATCAACTCCTGTTTATTATACCCGGGAAGTTCCTCTAACATAATCTTCTGAAAAGCAGGCTCTCCAAAAGTAAAAGAAACACGAAAATACCCGGCCAATGGTATCAGAAATAAAACGTTTCTTTTTTTACAATAAAGCTTCAGTATCCATCCGGACTTCTTTCCGTAGAATTTCCACTCTGTGGTGGTTTTGCCGTATTGACCTTCTATTAAAGAAACGGCCTGATCGAAGTAGGGTTTTGTATGCCCCAGCACTGCAGTGAACATACTCTGATCCGGTTCAACAAGAGGATTGTCAAATATACTTACAGACATGATATCTTAATTGGGTTTACAATCTTAAAACAAGATTTTGACAAGAGTATGTCAGCAGCAACAAAAATTATTCAGCGACCTCCACCACAGTTTAACTTTTCCGGGCCATTGCTTCTTTTCTCATTTCAGAAGGCATCTTCTCTATGGAATACCTTAAAGCCGTCCGGGGCATCAGGATTTTATTTTTGAGTACAAACTCAAATACCGCCTGCTGGTCTGCTTCGCTTGCTGCTTTTAGCATCCATCCATACCCCTTCTGTACCAGGTCATCTTTATCTGTTAAAAGAATTTCCGCTATTTCGAATATCTCATGAAGGAACAGCCCTTTTCTGGCCGGTATGATGAGGCTTACAGATGAAGCCCTTTTCATCCACCTGTTTGTACTCATAGCAAAAGACTTTAGTTCTCCGATGCTGGCAGGAAACATTTCCAAAAAAGCACCTAATGTATGATTGCAAAGTGTATCACATGACGCCCAATTGGAGATATACTGCTCTATCCAAAACCTGAAAACAGCGAAATCTTCTGGTTCATACTGCTTTCTGACAAAATATGACCAATGACAGGCCACTATTGCTTCCTCCTGGTAACCTGACTGCCAAAGTAAGGTACACAAATTAAAAATTTCTTTTTTAGGTAACGTATTGATCTTTCTGAAACTGGTTTGCGCGATCTTGTGAACTTTAGGCATAGTCACGCCGTATGATTTTATTGTCTCCTTAAAAAACTGCTGCGCACTTTTTCCAACACCCTCGTCACTTTGTTCCACAAGACATTTTCTGACAGATAGCAGGACATCATTCATCCATAATAAGATTTGAAAGCAAAGATAAGAGACATTGGCATATTATCGTTATTCTCTTTTTAATTCCCGAATACCCGCAAGTTCCCCACACTACAGAGATTTTGGTAGAAAGACAGAAAATAAAGGCAGGCTGAAGAAGAGTACAATACCGCCCGGAAGAGTCAAATCCCAATCAAAGGTCACACAAAAAAGCGATATTCTGGTTATCCATTAAACATAATCTTCTATATATGGATAGCATAAATCAACAACAACCCGAAGATAACTTCAAAGACTTAAAAGGGACTGAGGCAATAGAAAAGATGAAAACACTGGCTGACCACGCAGCGAGCTGCTTCTTTTGCTCAAACATCAAAACCGGCATCCCTTTTTCAACCAGGCCAATGACGGTACTCGAAGTGGACGACAAAGGCAATTTCTGGTTTTTAAGCTCCGATGACAGCTTTAAAATTGAAGAATTGAATAAAGACCCTTTTGTTCACTTATTATTTCAGGGTTCTTCCTACAGCGACTTCCTGAACATTTATGGATTGGCAGAAGTAAGCAAGGATAAGGAGAAAATTCACGAACTATGGAAACCGGAACTAAAAACATGGTTCACAGAAGGAGAAGACGACCCACGCATTTCAGTGATTAAAGTAGAACCAACAGAAGGATATTACTGGGATCATAAGCATGGGAAAGCAATCGCATTAATCAAGCAGGCTGCAGGTGCGATAGTGGGTAAAACTTATGACGACACTATTGAAGGTAAGCTCGAAGTGGAATAAATCTGCTATTTTACAGGGATTAAATACCTTCTAATGAGCCGGATTCAGGATCGGCAGAAGGCATTAATCTCTGTATTCTCAGGAAACCGAACATATTCAAACCGTTTCGTATTTCTGCAATTGCTTCGGACAAATATTCTATTTGAAGTATAAGATAATATGGCCTGGATATAATCTCTCCGGATAAATAACTACACATAATCCTTAATATTTACGTTTCCAGACCTTATACCAATGCCTGTTGAGCGGATATTTCCTACTGGATGTCATATTGTTACAAATGACAGCTACCAGCAGCAGGATAAGCACGCCGGATAAGACCGGGCTTAATACGTAGAGAAAACCAAGCGATTGAATCTTAGCAGAACCAATATTAGCAATAAGCGCTGTTGCACCGCCGGGAGGATGCAGGGTTTTAGTAATTTGCATCAACACTATTGATACAGATACAGATAAGGCAGAAGAAAGCCAAAGCTCTGATGGGATTAATTTGTGTATCAACACTCCAATAAAAGCACAGATCAGATGTCCACCTATCAGATTTCTGGGCTGCGCTAACGGACTATTAATAATTCCATATATAAGAACAGAAGAAGCACCAAAAGATCCTATCAAAAAAAGATTGTCTTCTGTCCCCAGAAATTTGCTATTTACCAAACCAATCAGAGCTATTCCCAAAAAAGATCCGATAAAAGTCCAGATATGTTCTTTATAGTCAATAAGTGTTTCCTGGTACGCAACCCTCTTTACAACATGAAATTTCCGGTGTATCTGCTTTCTCATTTTCAACGGCAAAGATAAAAAATGATGATATCTCCTTCATCATGGAATACATCTGCTAATTTTTATTGTAACCTTCCACTTGTTTCTCAGTAAAAAGGAGTTAGAAAAAAACGACATCTCATCGGGGTAACAAAAAAAGTGACAATGCTACAAAATAAGACAGCAAGCAAGAGGCTCTACAAAATAAGCTTCACAGCATTACTTCTCTTTGGAGGAGTAAGTGTATTCGGGCAACAGAAATTCGGGGATAACCTGGGTAATCATCAGGCGGTAAAGCCTCTTGATATGAATGGCAACAGTATCGACAAAGCGAGTGTCGTTAATGCAGAAGGAGTAGTGATTGGTACGGCTTCTGCAGTAAACAATACATCAGTAGCCCTGCAGGTAAACGGGACGGACAAGGCGATCCTTCTTCCAAGGGTGACAGACCTTTTTAACGCAACATCCCCGTCGATTGCTAATCCCCTTGAAGGGATGATGGTATATGACGTAGCCACACGTAAATTCTATATAAGGAACAACAGTGACTGGGTTACATATGCGACTATGAGCCTTCCTAACGGAATGATCTTTATCGGAAATTCGTCGAATGTTCCTCAGGCTGCGACTGTTTCGGGCGACATTACAATCAGTAACACCGGACTCACAGCTATTGGATCAGGGAAAGTAATTACAGGAATGCTGGCGACAGACGCGGTTACTTCTGCAAAGATCGCCGATGGCAATATTATCACAACTAAAATTGCAGACCAGAACGTTACAACAAGTAAAATTGCAGATGCAAACGTAACGCCTGCTAAACTGGCCGCTTCGGCAAATTATGCAAATAAAGTCCTGGTCACGGATGGTTTGGGAAACAATACATGGGCAGATAAATCCCAACTCACTTTCCCAACTATGACCAGCGGACAGGTGATCGTGGCAAATGCTTCCGGTACTCCCTCCGCTGCTACCATGAGCGGAGACGTAACCATCAGCAATACCGGCGCTACAGCTATCGGTACAAGCAAAGTGGCGAATGGAATGATTGCAACAGATGCGGTTACTACTCTAAAGATAAAGGATGCAAATGTTACCCCGGCGAAATTAGCCACCAGCGGAAGTTATGTAAACAAGGTGCTGGTCACGGATGGAACGGGGAATAATATATGGGCAGATAAATCACTGCTGACAATACCTGCCATGACAAGCGGACAGGTGATCGTGGCAAATGCCTCCGGTACTCCTGCTGCGGCTAC
>JBQGEO010000329.1:0-4984 GCA_052039655.1 Pararcticibacter sp. | reverse complement strand
CAAACAAAAGGAATATCACGCTAAAATGAGATGATGAAGATCACAATTATGATTAAATATTGTAATTAACGTCCCATGCTTCCAGATAGTCCGCCACCTTTTTTATAAACATTCCGCCTAATGCCCCGTCCACTACACGATGATCATAAGACATAGAGAGGTACATTTTATGCCGGATAGCAATAACATCACCGAATTCAGTTTCTATAACGGCAGGTTTCTTTTGAATAGCACCTACTGCAAGGATCGCAACCTGCGGCTGGTTAATGATCGGGACTCCCATGATATTTCCGAAAGAACCGATGTTGGTGAGCGTAAAAGTGCCATCCCGCACTTCATCAGGCTGAAGTCTGTTATTTCTGGACCTGGACGCCAGATCATTCACAGCCCTTGTTAAACCAACAAGATTTAACTGATCGGCGTTCTTTATTACCGGGACAATCAGGTTGCCGGAAGGTAAAGCTGTCGCCATACCAATATTGATATCCCTGTGCTTAATAATCCTCGTACCATCAACCGAAACATTGATCATCGGCATCTCTTTAATTGCCTTAGCCACTGCTTGTATAAATACAGGAGTAAATGTAATCTTTTCGCCCTCCCTCTTCTCAAATGATGATTTGATCCTTTCGCGCCACTTCACAATATTGGTAACATCCGCTTCAATGAACGAGGTAACATGCGGCGATACCTGCTTGCTCATCACCATGTGTTCAGCAATGATCCTCCGCATCCGGTCCATTTCGATAATTTCATCTGTACCCGAAACAGGCACTGAAACAACCGGGGACTGACGGTTAACTGACGCAGCCGGTTGTTCAAACACAGGTTGTTGATTGACAGACGCTACCGGTACAGGCTCTCTTTTAGGTGCTTCCTGATGTACGGATTTCTTCTTGTTTTTTATGAAATCTAAAATATCTTGTTTAGTTACCCGGCCTTCCGCTCCTGTCCCGGGTATTTCATCGAGTTGTTCAGGAGTAATGCCCTCTTCAGCGGCAATACTCTTCACCAGTGGCGAATAGAACCGGTTGCCGTCAGATGGTGCAGGACTTCTGAATGCGGGATTCAGATCCGGCTCCAGGGCCTCTATACCCGGGATTTGTTCCGGCTGAGAAACCGGAAGATGGTCTTCTGAAGAAACTTCAGGAGATTGTATTTCGGCTTCCGCATCATCACCGGTTTCAATCAGGGCAATAACAGATCCAACCTGTGCAATATCATCCGTATTAACAAGGTGTCTGACTAATTTACCAGAAACAGGAGATGGAACTTCTGAGTCGACTTTATCAGTAGCTATTTCAACTACCGGTTCGTCTTCCTCGATGATGTCGCCCGGATTTTTTAACCATTTGATAATGGTAGCCTCCGCAACGCTTTCACCCATCTTTGGAAGTAATAATTCAAAGTGAGCCATACTATATAAATTGGTATCCCTGCAAAAATAAAGCTTTTTGCCACTTAACCGTGGTCTTCTCTTACTAATTTCAAAAGCATTATTAACGAATTTACCGCTGCTCTTTCTATATTCTGCTGCCTTCTTCCCGGAAACATAAATTTCCGCGTCTCAACCCTGGTCCTGCCTGCAACTGCAACCCATACTGTTCCCACTGGCTTATCTGGGGTACCTCCCCCGGGACCGGCAATACCGCTTATGGCGATGGCATAATCCGAATGATAATTGGTCAGAACACCCGCGGTCATCTCTATTACAGTCTCTTCACTCACGGCACCAAATCTGGCAAGAGTTTCATCGGACACTTTCAGCATAGTCTTTTTAAGATCATTGGAATAGCTTATTGCTCCTCCCAGAAATACTTCACTCGACCCGGGGTGCTGAGTAATCAAATGAGACAGATATCCTCCTGTACAACTTTCTGCTACAGCCAGCGTTACTCCCATTTGTTGCATGTAATCGAGAACAGCCTTCTCCAATGGTTTATCCTCATGGACCACATCATACTCCTGAATAATACTTCTGATCCTTTCAGCGTAACTCTCCACCTCTTGCCTCAACTCTTCTTCATTCTCTCCGTCTGCACTTAAACGGAGACGCACCTGGCCTAATTTGGGAAGATAAGCAAGTTTAATATAAGGGGGAAGATCATTTTCAACCGGGGCTATCGCTTCAGCTAAAAAAGACTCTCCTATTCCGGCTGTAAGTATATTGTAATGAACGATAGCAGAAAGCCTGAAGTGAGCCTTTACCCTCGGCAGCACTTCCTCTTCCACAAGATACATCATCTCAAAAGGAACACCCGGCATAGAAACATACACCCTGGAGTCATATTCAAACCACATCCCCGGGGCAGTGCCGTTTTTATTTCGAAGCACCGTACAGTTCTCCGGAACGTCAGCCTGCCGGATATTTACATCCAGAAGAGGTCTGTTTGATGCGGCAAAGATCTTCTTTACATCTTCGAGCGCATCAGCATCACTTCTGAACCCGACTCCAAAATAATCCGCCAGGGTCTTCTTGGTAATATCATCTTTTGTTGGTCCCAGCCCTCCGGTAATAATAATGAGATCAGCTCTGTGTGAAGCCGATTTTAAAGATTCGAGGATATGAGAACGTTCATCTGAAACGGATGTGATCTGTTTCACACGGATACCGTTTTCATTTAATTTCTGCGCAATCCATGCGGAATTGGTATCCACTATCTGGCCGATCAGAATTTCATCGCCGATAGTTATTATTTCTGCTAACATGATTGAATATTTAATAAGAAGTGGAATACGGAGACAACATCGTACTTCTTCTGGTCAGCTTTAGATCCTGTAACACGGACGCTCTGACCCTTAAATTGATATTATAACTCTTATATAATCCAAATGGCGTCCAGCCCACGGTGAAGTCCCAGCAATGGAGATCCCGGCTTATGTTGAATTGCGTAGTGGCAATTTCCTTTTGCCGGAAATCATATCCGGAATTGAACGAAATCTTCCATTTCTGAGTCAGACTGAAGTCTCCGTTAAAATTTAAAGTATTCGAAATAGTTGACCGGACACCATTATGGGAATAATTAAAGCTATACGAGGCACTGAAATTCCATGGCACATTAAAATCCACATAATAATTGGGATTCATTAGGATACTTCTGATATCCTGTTGCTGCGATGGCGTCAGATTGGGGTCATCCTGCTTTTTTCGCAACTCTTCATTCCGCTTCTGAAGCGCCGATGAGTTAAAGCTAAAATCCGTCGAAAGACGAAGACTGGTCAAACGCGCTAATTTCCCGTCTTCTATGGTAAACTTGTTTATCCGATTAACTTGTCCGTACTCAGATATAGATACCTTATAAGGATCAAACGTTCCGCCGAAAGATATTCCGATTTTCTGTTTGAATAAAGCTGTTCTGCCATCAAAATTGATCGTTGACAATTTGAGAGAATCAGCTGCAAAATTATAATTTCCCGAGAAGTTTAAACCTTGTATAATAGGGACATTCTGAGTCGCCGTACTGGTATCGCTTGTCGACTTCTTCTTCGCATCGATAGTATTTTGAAGACTGAAGTTAATCGAGGCACTTTTCCCGCCTCCTCCTCCGGTCATAAACCTGGAATATCGCATTTGATTTGCATATTCTTTTCTTATTGAATCAGCAAATCGGGTATTTTCAGTAGGCAAGCCCGTAAGTGTTTTATAAAATCCAAATTGCGAACTTGTAAAGTCCGGACTATAAGAAAACCCAATATTGGGTGTTACAACATGTCGTAGCGCTACCAGATTCCCCTTTTTGAATTTGTAAATACCGTAGAGCTTAGTTGAAAAACTTCCTCCGACTGAATAATTATAATTTCTTGCAAAACCTGTAACGGTATCGGTTTTGACAGTTCTTAGCTCCTCGTCATAGTGCTTATCAAGCGTCTTAAACACCCAGCTTTCATTATAATTTACGTTGGTGCTAAACTGCAATACCTTCATCACATTTAAGCTCATACTGATGGGAATACTATGCTGGATATTAGTAGTATATTTCTTCAGGCCTTCTTTCTTAAACACCTGGTTCTCAAGACCTGAAAAAGAGTTATCTCCCGACATACTGTAATTCAGTGCAATCCTCTGATACCATTTTTGTTCGCCAGTCCTGTTTTTAGAATCAAACGGATTAAACTGCTGCGCCAGTCCTAAGTTAAACGAAGGAAGCGTTAACGAAACTGTCTTATTGGTCAAATCCTGACTATGCCTCAATGAACTTGAAAAGCTGAAGAGCCCATCAAAAAGACTGGTAGAATAGTTAATACCGGAGGACATGGTGTTCTGCACCAAAGATCCATAGTTATATGTTCCCCCCGCCGCTGTATTCCTGTTATAACCGCTTGTACCAAAATCCACATTAGCACTAAAATTAGATCCCGGTCTGGCCGCCTGATCCTGCGAATGTGTCCAGGTTATTCTAAAATCTTTTGTAGCTGAGTTTTCCGGAGTACCTTCTATCGCGTTGGGATTTTTAGTAGACGCATACCTTAGATTCACACTCCCGTTATACTTATAATTCTTCTTATACCTTCCTATAACCCCTATATCATAAGACCCCTTTGAATAAAGCGTCCCCGTCACATCAGCATCCCAGTAATCATTAATACCAAAATACCATCCTATTCCCTGCATGTAAAATCCCCGGCTGGCATCGTCACCAAACGTAGGAAATCTGAATCCTGAGGATCGTTTATTCGTTTTTGGAAAGAAACCGAAAGGCAGATAGGCGAAATATATCGGGATGTGCTCAATCTCCAGGTAGGCAGATTTGGCCATGACCTGCTTCTCTGTAATAATTCCTTTGTGAATGTGGATACCAAAGTGAGTATAAGGCTCGGGCAGACTACAGGTACTATAGATCCCGTCTTTAAGGAATCCTTCATTATATTCGTTTTTCTTAAACTGCCTCGCCTGGATATATCCCTCGTCTGCCGAGGTAGCAGTACCAAATGCCTTTCCTTTTTTGGTTTCAAAATTAAATATCAGCGAATCGGTATTAACAGG
>JBQGEO010000328.1:0-3004 GCA_052039655.1 Pararcticibacter sp. | reverse complement strand
GGCGTGGAGTGGCTGAAAACATAGATCCCGACAATCCGGGCGCAGAATTGTGGTATTCAGGTTCAGGGGGACTGCTGAATCTGAAGGGGGAGCGGATTGGTGATAATCCTCCGTCGACGAACTTCCTGATATGGTGGGATGGTGATCTGACCAGGGAACTTCTTGACGGTAACCATATTGACAAGTACAGGAAAGGAAGACTTTTAACTGCAGACGGCTGTGTTTCAAACAACGGTACCAAGTCGAATCCGGTGTTAAGTGCCGATCTTTTTGGTGACTGGCGGGAAGAAGTAATTTTCAGAACAGCTAATAACTCAGAGTTGAGGATCTATACGACCACTATTCCTACCAGGCACCGGCTTTACACCTTCATGCAGGATCCGCAGTACCGCCTGAGTATCGCCTGGCAGAATGTCGGGTACAACCAGCCTCCTCATACCAGTTTTTATGTAGGCGAAGATATGAAGCGGGCGCCTAAGCCTGACATAACTCCGATAGAGAAAAAATCAACACATGCACACAAAGAATAAAGATATGGCAGATAGAAAAAATCCAGTTAGACTTATTTTGATTTCAGCATTTATTGTCCTGACTTCGTTTGTACTTCTTAAACCTAAAGAAAAGCCGACCTTGTTCCTGATAGGAGACTCGACTGTAAAGAATGGAAAGGGCAAAGGCGACGGAGCACAGTGGGGATGGGGAAGTGTGATCGGTGAATACTTTGATACAACGAAGATCAAAGTAGATAACCGGGCACTGGGCGGAACGAGCACCCGGACGTACCGCTCCAAAGGACTTTGGGAGGCTGTTCTTAAAGATCTGAAACCAGGTGACTTTGTCATCATGCAGTTTGGACACAATGACGGCAGCCCTCTTGATGATACTGCACGCGCAAGGGGTACTATTAAAGGTACAGGGGATGAAACGAAGGAAATTTATAATCCAATCACGAAACAGCAGGAAGTCGTGCATACCTATGGATGGTATCTGACTCAATTTATCCGGGAGACAAAGGCAAAGGGAGCAATTCCGATTGTTTGTTCGCCTGTTCCAAGAAACAACTGGGAAAATGGTACTTTGAAAAGAGGGAGCGGAGGCTATGAAAAATGGGCAGAAGAGACCGCTATATCTGCGGGAGCATATTTTATCAACCTGAATAAGCTGGTTTCTGATCAGTATGACGTTATAGGAGAGACCAAGGTCGGGTCGTTCTTTCCGGCCGACCACACCCATACTAATTATGAGGGGGCGAAAATCAATGCTGCTTCTGTTGCCCGAGGAATCAGATCCGTTAAAGGACTTAAGTTGTCGTCTTATTTAACCACTAAAAATTAAACACCTGAATATATATGAATAAAGTGAGAATATCCCTTCTTGTTGCGGCTTTGACGGTTTGTTCGTTTCAGTCGTTCGCGCAGGAGCTGCCTAAGAAAAAAATGGTATTAAAGCAGATGCGCCTGGCTAATAAATATTTTATGGATAAATGGCCTGATGCAGGAAAGGAAATTGTAACGAATAAGGCGAGGCCCAGTAATATCTGGACGCGGGGCGTTTATTATGAAGGATTGATGGCTCTTTATGCTGTCGACAAGAAAAAAGAGTATTACAATTATGCTGTTCAGTGGGGCGAAAAGCATAATTGGGGCTTAGCTGGTGGTGTAGGAACAAGAAATGCGGATAATCATTGTGCGGGGCAAACCTATATAGATCTCTACTTAATGGATAAGAGGCCGGAGCAGATAAAGGACATTAAAGAAAGTATTGATCTCATGGTTAAAAGTGAAAAGAAAGATGATTGGTGGTGGATTGATGCCCTTCAGATGGCAATGCCGGTATTTACGCGTCTGGGAGTAATTTACCAGGATACCTCCTACTTCAGAAAGATGTACGACCTATATAGTTACAGCAAGCATAGTCACGGCGGAAACGGATTGTTTAATGCGGAAGATAAGTTATGGTGGCGCGATAAAGATTTCGTTCCGCCTTACAAAGAACCTAATGGCGAGGATTGTTACTGGTCGCGGGGAAATGGCTGGGTAGTGGCTGCTCTTGTACGCACTCTCGAAATGCTTCCTCCGTCGGATCCTCATTATAATGAGTATCTGCAGGATTATAAAGATATGCTGAAGGCTCTGCTTCCTTTGCAGCGTTCGGATGGATTCTGGAATGTAAGTCTTCATGATGCTACGCACTTCGGAGGTAAAGAAACCAGCGGTACTGCATTATTTGCTTACGGAATGGCGTGGGGAATTAATAAAGGGATTATTGATCGCGATGTGTATCTGCCTGTTGTGATCCGTGCCTGGGATGCAATGTCTAAGGAGTCTGTTCATAAGAACGGTTTTCTTGGTTATCTTCAGGGTACGGGTAAGGAACCTAAGGACGGGCAGCCTGTTTCCTATACCAGCAAACCGGACTTTGAAGACTATGGGCTGGGATGTTTTCTGCTTGCGGGAAGCGAAGTGTATAAACTGCGGAGGGGAGGGTTATGAGTTATGGATTATGGATTATGGGTTGTGAGTGATGGGTTTTGCGGGGGATATGATTTTGGTTTTCAAATAATTGGCTAATGCAGAGAGACAGGGCTATTATCTTTTTATTTCTTTTTTTATTTCCCTTATTTAACAAGGCGCAGTCCGTTGGGAATTATTCTTCTGGTTTCGGAAAAGAGGGTAATGAATATCATTTTCGAAACGGGAATGCGGATGTTAAGCTGGAATTCTGCACTCCTGGAATGTTCCGTGTGAGGACATCCTGGAGCCGGTCTTTTGAACCGGAGGAAGACCTTATGGTTTCGAATTATAAATGGCCGGCAGTGGATGTCAATGCGTCTGAAGAACCTGGCTTTTTTCTTTTTAAAACAGAAAGACTAGATATAAAGGTTTTCAAAGCACCGTTTTATATAGAGGTTTATTCCAGGGATGGTCATTTACTCTCATCTGAGCAGGGTTTAGGAGCAGGAAAAAATGGCGACACGGTGTCGTGTGCTAAAGTGCTGATGCCC
>JBQGEO010000327.1:0-8072 GCA_052039655.1 Pararcticibacter sp. | reverse complement strand
AAAGCACATCCTGATGTATTCAACATCCTGCTTCAGGTGCTTGACGAGGGACAGTTAACGGACAGCCTAGGAAGGAAAGTAGATTTCCGGAATACTATCGTGATCATGACCTCCAATATCGGTGCCCGCCAGCTGAAAGACTTCGGACAGGGAGTAGGTTTTACTACTTCAGCGAAAGCGATGCAGGCCGACAATCACTCAAGAGGGGTGATCGAAAATGCCCTGAAGCGTGCCTTTGCTCCTGAATTCCTCAATCGTATTGATGATGTAATTGTCTTTAACTCTCTTACGCAGGAAGATATCTTCAAAATTATCGACATTGAACTGGCGGCGTTATTCACAAGAGTTCATGCGCTTGGTTATAATATTGTACTTACCGATTCTGCCAAAGAGTTTATAGCAGAAAAAGGGTACGACTCCCAGTTCGGAGCCCGGCCTCTCAAGAGAGCTATTCAGAAATATCTGGAAGATCCGGTAGCGGAAGAGATCCTGAAAGGCGAGCTGACAGAGGGAGCCGTGATGGAAGTTGATTTCAATAAGGAAAGCGGAGAGATCGTAATATCACCACGTACCGGGTTGAACGAGGATGCAGGTCAGCTGCCTGGTAAAAAGAAAAATACGGCAGAAGAAGAGTAAAATTCTTTGCTAAAAATTTTATCAATATCAATGAAAACCCGGTTCAGGCCGGGTTTTTTTGTATCTTTACGCATCCCAGAGTTTAGTTAATAGGATGAGTGACGAATCTCTTAATACAAACGAAAGCAACGAAAAATTACAGAATGTAACGCCAATAAACGGCTTATACGAAAATTGGTTTCTTGAGTACGCCTCTTATGTAATATTGGACCGTGCTGTTCCCCATGTAAACGACGGCCTGAAGCCGGTGCAAAGGCGAATTCTCCATTCTCTGAAAGAGATGGACGACGGCCGTTTTAACAAAGCAGCCAATGTCATAGGGAATACCATGAAATATCATCCCCATGGCGATGCCTCTATCGGCGATGCTATGGTGCAGTTAGGACAAAAGAACCTGCTGATTGATACACAGGGAAACTGGGGTTTTCCTACCACTGGTGATGCTGCTGCCGCTCCCCGTTATATCGAGGCGAGGCTATCGAAGTTTGCCAATGATGTGGTCTTTAACCCGGACACTACCGAATGGCAGTCCAGCTATGACGGCCGGAACCGTGAGCCGGTTACTTTGCCCGTAAAATTCCCCCTGCTTTTAGCACAGGGAGCGGAAGGGATTGCTGTGGGACTTGCCACCAAGATCCTTCCGCATAATTTTATTGAATTGATAGATGCCTCGATTGAGGTGCTAAAAGGCCAGAGGCCCAACCTCCTCCCCGACTTTCCGACAGGAGGTATGGCAGATTGTTCCAATTATAATGAAGGACAAAGAGGGGGAAAAGTAAGAGTAAGAGCCAGAATTGTAGAACGGGATAAGAAAACCCTGGCCATTACTGAAATTCCGTTTTCAACCACTACGGGAAGTCTTATAGACAGCATTATCACAGCCAATGACAAGGGAAAGATCAAGATCCGGAAGATCGAAGATAATACAGCTCAGAATGTTGAGATCATCGTGCATCTTGCACCCGGGATTTCTCCTGACCTCACTATAGACGCCCTGTACGCATTTACAGACTGCGAAGTATCTATTTCTCCTAATACCTGTGTTATCCGCGACGATAAACCTCATTTCCTGAGCGTAAACGATATCCTGATCGAAAATACGGAAAACACAAAGGAACTTCTGAAGCGGGAACTTGAAATACGGCTGAATGAACTGAAAGAGAAGATATTTTTTAGCTCTCTGCTGAAGATCTTTATACAGGAAGGGATGTATAAAAATCCGGAATATGAAAATTCCGGAACATTTGATGTTGTAGTGGAGGTTCTGAACCGCCTGTTCGAGCCCTTCTTTCCCCAGTTTTACAGAACGATACTTCCAGAGGACTATAAAAAGCTTATTGATAAACCAATGAGCAGTATCACCCGCTTTGATGTTAAGAAGGCGGATGAGCAGATGCAGGTTCTTCATGATGAGATAGAAGAAGTTACGCATCACCTGAACCGGCTTACAGAGTACGCGATCGCCTGGTTTGAGAAGATAAAGCAGAAATACTCAAAAGACAGGGAACGGAAAACAGAACTCAGGACATTTGATAAAGTAGAAGCGGCACAGGTAGCGCTCGCCAATGTCAAATTCTATGTAAACAAGGTAGACGGATTCGTGGGAACCGGTCTTAAGAAAGATGAATTCTTATTCGAATGTTCCGACATTGATGAAATTATCATTTTCAGGGGCGATGGCCGTTTCCTGGTGACAAAGGTCCAGGATAAAGTGTTTGTCGGAAAAGATATCCTCCACGTAGGGGTATTTAAGAAAGGAGACGAACGCACTGTCTATAATATGATCTATAAAGACGGAGAGAGCGGCACTTCTTATATTAAACGGTTCTCCGTTCTGGGCATTACCAGGGATAAGGAATATGACCTGACGAAAGGCTCAAAAGGTTCGAAATCCCTGTATTTCTCAGCGAATCCAAATGGCGAAGCGGAAATTGTGACTATTCAGCTGAAACCGCATTCGAAACTAAAGAAGCTTGCATTTGATATTGACTTTGCTGAAATTGCAATAAAAGGCAGAAGTTCGATGGGCAATATCGTGACCAAGTTCCCGGTTAAAAAGATCCTGCTCAAGTCTAAGGGTATATCCACTCTTGCAGGCAGAAAAATATGGTTCGACGATATCCTGAAACGATTGAATGTGGATGGAAGAGGTAAATACCTGGGAGAGTTTGATGGAGCAGACAAGATTCTTACAGTCCTCGCCAATGGTGTATACGAGTTAACCTCATTCGATCTTACGAATCATTTTGACGACAAAATGCTGCTGATCGAAAAGTACGATCCGGAAAAAGTGTATACCGTAATACACCTTGACGGGAAATCAAAGAACTACCATGTGAAACGGTTTACGTTCGATGACATTGCTGTAGGAAAACAGATGAGCATCATTAACGAAGAGCCAGGATCAAAGCTGGTACTCATTTCCGGCGCTGCGCAGCCGGTCATCAAGCTCGATGTATTGAAAGGAAAGAGCCTCACTCCGGAAACGACGGAGGTAAACCTCGCTGATATGATTGACGTAAAGGGCATGAAAGCGCAGGGCAACAAGCTATCGCAGCATGAAGTAAAGAGTATAGAACTTATTGCCGAACACGACGACGAGGAAGATGTTCCGGATGCGGTACCAGAAACTTCACGTAAAGAGGCAGTGAAAGCAGACAAGCCTGATAGCGAAGCGGAGATGGAGATAAATACTGAAGATGAATCGGACGCCCTGGCAAAGGCAGCAACCGAGCCTGAAAAGCCGTCATCCAAAAATGTTGACTTTGAGATCACCAACCCGGATGATGTAGATATTGATGATAAAGGTCAGCTTGGCTTGTTTTAAAAACAAACCAGGCTGATCTCTTTATATAATCTGTTCTTCGAAAATAACTTTTCCCTTTTCAATTTTTCGGGAGGTATCAATTGTCCAGGCGGAGAGGTAGACCGAACCATCACTCTCATAGCGCAACTTGAAGAAGCCCTTGCATTTTTGGCCGAAGCGAAGATACTTTCCCGATTGCACTACATATTTAACTTTAGATCCAGACCCGCTTACGACGAAATGATTTCTGTTTTTATTGATATACTGAAGGTTATGCTCATGTCCGGCAGCATATACAATGTCAGGATATTTCGCCAGTATTTCTTTCAGCTTCGAGCGAAGCCTGCGGTACCGGGGATGGGCCATATCCTCCCTCGCTCCCAGGAATTTCCTGTACAGAGGAATAAGTGAACCGAGTCCCGGCAAAGGGATCCAGGCATCCTTATCATAAAGGGTAAGGGGGAAGATATGATGTTTCAGTTTAAACCGCCCCCCATGGATTGCATAGCTGTAGACGGGATGATGCCCTACGACCAGCAGGTGCTTATGTTTGTTTTGTTCCAGGATCACCTCCAGCTGTTCGAAAAACTCTTCTTCCGACGACACCCGACAACCATATTGAGCGCCTATAGGCCGAAGGCCCTTCTGCATCCACCACTGTGTATCTATCGCGACCATCGTTATATGATCTCCGATATTAATTTCTACGGGACCGGGGCAGCCATTAGACGGAAGGAATACATTTTTTCCTTCAAACAACTTCTGAATGAAATTCTCCTGCCTGACTATATACTCATAACCATCGCTTCTGCCCTTATTCCAGTCGTGATTCCCCGCTATAAAAACGACCTTCCCATGGTAATCTTTTAATGCCTCATAGTGGCGGATCAAGGTATTTTCAGCATTCTTTCTCAGAATATTGCCTTTAGGCGGAAGTCCCCGGGGATAGATATTATCGCCAAGAAATACAACTGCCGAGGGTTGCGCCGGGTTAAAATGCGCACACAAAGTTTGAAGCACCGCATCGGGTTTGGTTGGAGAAATATCACCGGTATCACCAATCAGGAAGATTTCGAATGAGCCTGAGGAGAGATCTATAGATGGCATACCTGGTTAACAGAACTTTCAGAAAGATTGTTGGCACTCACATCCTTTAAAGCGATATTTATTACATTTGTTACATCATTGTAAATCTTATGGATACTCGAAGTTCGGCCGTTTTGCGCTGGGTAACTCTTCTGACTGTGCTGGCTAACATAGCCTTCAATTATTTCTATGTAAAACTTACCGGAAATGACACCATGGGTGAAGTATCAGCCAGGTATCCATCCCTGTTTACCCCTGCCGGCTATGCTTTCTCAATATGGGGGCTGATCTATCTTTCCTTTATCATATACTGTATTGCACAACTGCAGAAAACAGCTTTGGATAAAAAGATCTATAATCAATTGTCACTGTCTTTATTGTTCGCGAATGTCCTGGCTTCGGTATGGATATGGTGTTTTACCAGCGAGAGGCTGCTGGTAAGTATTGTTGTGATGTTTTTGATACTCGCCCTGAGCCTGGAAATGTTTATTATCTCCTGTAAAGCAGCAAAGCAGCGCAAGCATAGCTGGTGGCTGCAGTTTCCTTTCAGTTTGCTTTCCGGCTGGCTTTCGGTAGCATTTCTTGCTAATCTGTCGGTCGTGATCGCATCACAGCAGGGAAAGGAGAATATGCCGCTTACATTTATTTTTCTCGCAATTGCAGCCCTTACGGCAATCTATGTTGGTTTTAGAAACTCCAACCCCGTCTACCCTTCTGTAACGGTGTGGGCCTCACTGGCAATCTGGGTTGCCCGCAAGGACACAAATGCGGCTATCGGCAATGCAGCGGCCGCGGTAGCAATCATCACAGGCCTGGTGGTATTGACAGCAATCGTTCGCCTGTCAGCCAAAAGAAAACTAAGCTGATCCGGTTAATTTCTGAAGTTTTGGGTGATCATCAGGCCATAAATACCTCCATCCAGAATAGCAATCCCTACCCGTCCGTAGGCTTCAGATAAGATATTTGCACGATGACCGGGCGAATTCATTAATCCTTCGTGAGCAAGCTTCAAGGTTTGAGCGAGTGCAATGTTTTCTCCGGCAGTGGTAAAAGAAACATGAGCCTTCCTGATCCGGTCAAATGGACTGCTCCCTTCAGGACTGACATGGGAAAAATATCCCCTGCTGAACATATCAGCGGAATGACCAAGCGCTACCTCCCTCATCTCCGGATCAGCCTGCAGGGGACTGCAGCCCGCTTTTCGTCTTTCCTCATTTATTAAGCGCAGCATTTTCTCTTCAAGGTCGGGCCTTTGCTCTGTTTTTTCCACCTTGAATCCAAGATGGATCAGCTTTCCGGGATCACGCTCGATGACCGTCTTATTCATTGAACGCTGAATCAACTCAAAACCGGGAGCAATGACAGATTCCATCTTAGCGAACCCAGCCGTCAGCTTCCCAGCAATCCGGCTCTCCCGGGTGTTCTCCGCAAGCCATTCAGAGAAAGGAAGCAGCAGGAAAAGAGCTGTCACGATGGATGCCTTAATGATCCCTCCCATTAAGCCAGGAAGAACACCGGCCCCTTTATTAAGCCTGCTTGCATGAATATCTTCGGGAACAAACCGGAGCAGCCTGTCGGCCACAGCATTTATTGTCAGGCTTAAGCCTGTTAAAACGATTATAAACGTAAGTGGAACTACCCAAAAACCCTTTGCCGACAGTGTTTCTTCAAGAAGCGACACAATGTGCGGAAAGAGCAGGAACGTCAGTATAATGCTTGTTACCCAGCAAGCCAGATTGACTGCTTCAAGCACAAATCCATTCTTTACTCCGCTCCACACGGCAAGAATGATCACGCTAATAAGGACAACATCTATCAGGTTCATACTCGTCAAGTATAAAAACAATCCGGAACATATCAGGCATGGATGACGAAAATAAGAGGAAAGATAAGAGAAACAGGATGTTGTAAAATTAAATACAATAACTATCTTTATATAAACCAACTAATTATTACGTCTGTCTCTTACCAATTATTCGAAATATGGAAATATTCATTTTACTTCATTCAGACGCGTACGAATCGTCGGATGGAAAAATACTGGCATGTTCCCTTTTCAGGGAAAATTTGATCGACAGAATGAATAGTATTGCAGAAGCCGAAAACCAGAAGATACTCGAATTCGCCCATTCGGGTCAGCCGGGGCAGGCAAAGTTTTACGTATACAATGCAATTGAAGATTATTGGGCTAAATGGAACGGTAGAAAATGGACGCAAAAATTATGCATCGAAAGGTATGATATGATTTGACATCATTTCTATTTTTCTGCGATAAGCTTTAAGGCTTCCCGGATATGAGACAAGCCCTCTTCAGAGAACCTCAAGGCCAAAGCAAATTTATGTCCGTGACCGTCCATTTTCAAAAGAGACTTTTTGAGGATATTCACAACCTTTCCGGCCGGATATCTGGTATAGAATTCCTCATACTGAAACTCTAAAAACACCAGGCAAAGAGCATTCTCTATGGTCTGCACTTCGGGATCTACCTTAATCTTTTGTTTTAGGACTATTCTCCTTACCCTGGAGATTGTTTCTTCGTCGTACCCAACCTGCTCCAGAATCTCCGTGGCTTTCTCAGCATGAAAGGCGGCCAGATCACGCCGCCACTTCAGGTAGCTGTCCCTACCCTCTGGATAAGAATCACGCGGGATCTCCCAACGTCCGATATGCTGGCATCTTGATGCCAGAAGAAGAGCTTCGCCCGCCTGAGGAGATAACTTCAGCACCCATTCATGTAATTTGATTGCAAAGAACAGCTCGCGGGGATAAGAGTTCCCATCCCAGATAAAAATATTGGGGTCTTTCCTATTATAGTCGTCGAACAAACGATACGCCTCCTGTAGTTTTGACATCTCTTATTTTTTTAGGGTCTGGTCCATACTGTGCTCTTTCCAAAGGCCGGCAGTCCGATGTAGCCCCGGACTTCAAGATTTCCATCCTTTAGTTTCATCGTGCTGCTGTAGGTTTTGCCGGACCTCGGATCATAAATACGGCCGTCTTTCCATTCGCCCTCCTTATACATAAAATCCCTCAGCATAACCAGATTAAGCAATGTTCTTTCTCTTTGTGAGGGTTCGGGGTTCTTTATATCTTTCTTTAATGTTTTTCCGTCTTTCTCATACAGGTTCTTCCCCCACATTAGTTTGCCGAAGAACTTATCCCCGCTGCGATAGATCTCTACTTTACCGTCCTTCTCCTGGGTGAGCCACACTCCCAGGATAGCATCAGCGGGTTGTTTAGCGGGAGCCGCTTCCTGCCGTCCATAGTGGAAAACCGATATTAAGATGGCAGAAAATGATAAAACGATAGTCTTTATCTCCATAAATGTTCCTGGTTTATGCTGATGAAGATATAAAAAGAAAATGAAAAAAGGGAAAATCGCGTGCAGAGCGGCACTTCCTGTTAATTTACGGGAATATATACCCTGAAGCGGCTGCCCGTGTCCGGCTGGCTTTCCAGCTCTACCCAGCCTCCGAGCGTCTCTGCCTGAGTTTTAACAATGTTAAGGCCCTTCCCTTCTCCCGGTATATCTGAAGAGTGGAAA
>JBQGEO010000326.1:0-9513 GCA_052039655.1 Pararcticibacter sp. | reverse complement strand
TATTTGGAAGAGCTCCGCTGCGTTCACCGGCTTTACTTTGTTGCCCAGCAGCGTGTGGACCTCCCAAAGCAGCTCTTTTTTGTTTTTTCCTGTGAAACGGAGAGCACCGAGGCGTATGAGGATGATGGCCTGTTCCAGGCTGATGGCGGTGCGTTTTACGAAGTCTTCGAGACTGAGATAGGTGCCGTGCTGATCCCGTTCTTTCGGAATAAGCTGGATAAGTTTATTTTCGAGCCCCTGGATCCCGATAAATCCGAGCCAGCAATCTGTTCCTTTCACGTTGACGGTGCTGTGGCTATGGTTCACACAGGGGAGGTGAACCATAGCCCCGGCTTTGCGGAGTTCGTGGACATATAGCCAGCGGGTATAGAAGCCGCCGTAGTTGTTGAGTACGGCCACCATGAATTCGATGGGATAGTACGTTTTTAAATACAGGCTCTGGTAACTTTCGACGGCAAAGCTCGCGGAATGGGCTTTGTTGAAGCTGTATCCTGCGAAGCTGTTCACCTGGCGCCATACTTCTTTAATGGTTTCTTCTGGTCTGCCCAGATGCCGGGCGCCTTCAAAAAAGCGCTCTGTAAGCCTGTCGAATTCCAGCCGGGAGCGGTATTTTCCGCTCATGCCGCGGCGGAGAGTATCGGCGTCCGATCCGTCCATCCCGGCAAAGTGGATACATACTTTCATCACATCTTCCTGGTATACCATCACTCCATAGGTTTCTTTCAGCTGTTCTTCCATTACGGGGTGAAGGTATCTGACTTCTTCGGGGTGATGATGGAAACGAATATAGGTGGTCATCATACCGGAAGAGGCCACCCCGGGCCTTACGATGGAGCTTGCCGCCACCAGCACAGGGTAATTGTCGCATCGGAGTTTGCTGAGAAGCTGGCGCATGGCGGGCGATTCGATATAGAAGCAGCCCGTGGTATCACCCGTTTTCAGCCGTTCGTTGAGACGGCGGTCTTTCATAAATCCGCGTACCTGGTGGATGTCGATCTTTTGCTGCTGGTTTTCTTCTATGAGGCGGACGGCCTGTTTTATATGGCCGATTCCGCGCTGGCTGAGGATGTCGTACTTGTCATAGCCCACCTCTTCGGCTTCGTACATGTCCCACTGAACCACGGGCAATCCTTTTGGAGGAAGGTCAAGCGCGGTATAATAGGTGATGGGTTCTTCGGATATCAGAATGCCTCCGGCATGGATGCTTCGCTGGTTGGGCATATCGCTCATGATCCCATGGATGGTCATGATCTTTTTATAGGTTTCGTTATCACGGTTTTCCAGCTCTTTGGTGCGGTCGGTGAAGCTGTCGATCTCTGCTTTGGGCAGGCCCATTACTTTGCCGATCTCCCGGATGACCGACCGGTCGCGGAACGTGGTGATGGTTCCGAGCAATGCGGTATGGGTGCTGCCATACTTTTTAAAGATATATTCCTGGATGTCATCGCGCTCGTCCCAGGAGAAATCAAGATCAAAGTCGGGCGCCGATGTGCGCTGCTCGTTTAGAAATCGCTCGAAATAGAGGTCGAGGCCGATCGGGTCGACATCCGTGATGCGCAGGCAGTACGCAACCAGGCTGTTGGCGCCCGAACCCCGGCCTACATGATAATAGCCTTTTGACATGGAATAACGAATGATGTCATGTGTAATGAGAAAATAAGAACAGAAACTAAGGTCGTTTATGACCTTCAGTTCATGTTCCAGTCTTTTCTTCGCTTCTTTGTTATCCTGTCCATAGCGGTAAAGCAAGCCTTCCTGCGCGAGCTTTTCAAGCTCGATCCTGTCCGTCTCCCGGTTGCCGGTGAAGGTTTTCCTGTTCAGCCTTACACGTCCTTCAGGGTATTCCATATGGCATTGGTCCAGTAGTCTGTGTGTGTTGCCGACAATGAAGGGGTACTCAGAAAATTTCGCTTCCAGTTCTCCGGGCGCCAGGAACTGGTCTGTCTCCCGGCATTTATCGTCATCTTCAACTTTAGTTAGTACGGTGTTCAGGTCAATTCCCCTTAAGTATTCATGGAGGCGGTATTCTATGCGGCCGGAAATGAAGACGGGCTGAAGGACGACCAATTTGTCTTTAATGAGAGAAATGTCTTTTTTATAAAGGTGGTGCAGTTGGGTACCCCGGATGCCTAGAAATTCATTCTGCCTTAGCTCTGTGTTAACCTGGCTGAAGGGATAGACGATAAAGGCATGATCAAATTGAGGGGGGCGGGGGGGTAAATCCTTTTTCCGGAGGTTGTGTTCTGTCAGGAACTCATTCAGTTCTTTCATCCCTTCTTTATTTTGTGCGATGCCGATATAGAGCAGTTTCTTGTCATGACGGAACTCCATGCCGCCGATGGGGGAAACAGCGCCCGTCTTCCGGCATTTCCGGATGAACTCCATGACGCCTGTGGAATTGTTTATATCGGTGAGTACCATGCGGGTAATGCCCCGGGCACGGGCTTCTTCAATGAGCTTGTCTACCGGCATGGTACCATAACGCAGGCTATACCAGGAGTGGACGTTGAGATACATGGTATTTACAGGCTGATATTCATTGTGGACGCCAGGGTGATGGCTTGTTCGCCAAACCGCGACCGGATCTTGTCCATCGCCTGATACAGGCTATATTGTTCCCGGGAGTCGCTGTAAAGGTCGATCTGCTCGAAACCGCTGACGAGGTTTGACAGCCGTACGCCAACAAGGCGGATGAGCATACGCTTTTGGTATACCTGGTTGAACAGCTCTTTTGCTTTATGGATGAGAACGCTGTCGAGGGATGTATAGGGAATGACGGCCTGTTTGGTGACGTCTTCGAAATTGGAATACCTGACGGTGACGGTGATGCAGGCGGCGAGCTTCCGCTTTTGCCTTAGTTCGTAGGCAATCGCGGTGACCATGGCTGTCAGCAGGGTATGGATAGAGGCGACATCAATGGTATCGGCCTTGAACGTGCTTTGGGTTCCGATGCTTTTTTGTTCATGATAGGGTATAACGGGTGACATATCTATTCCTCTTGCTTTCTGAAGGAGAACGAGCCCGTTTTTACCTAATACGGTATTCATCTGATCCGGGTGCATCTGAGAGAGGGTGCGAATCTTCCGCACTCCCATGTCACTGAGCTTCATAAAAGTTTTTTCTCCAAGGCCGGGAATCTTTTTGATGGAAAGCGGATCCAGGAAGTTGCGGACTTCCGGCTGCCGCACGTTGAGTTCGCCATTGGGCTTGCACTCATTGGTGCACATTTTGGATACGGTCTTGTTGACCGACAGCCCGAAGGAGATGGGCAGGCCGGTTTCTTTTATAACCTTTTTACGTAATTCGTGTGCGTAGAGCTGTGTGTGATGGAACCGGTCCATACCAGTCATATCAATATAGTGTTCGTCGATAGAGGCCTTTTCAATGAGCGGGACGTGCTGACGAAGAATGTCGGTAATTTCGTGCGATGCTTTGGAATATTCGTCCATATTTCCCCGGATAAACATGGCGTGAGGACAGAGCATCCTGGCCATCCGGGATGACATGGCTGAATGGATGCCATATTTCCGGGCTTCGTAACTGCAGGAGGCTACCACGCCGCGGTCTGAGGTGCCGCCAATAATGACCGGCTTTCCGGCCAGCGAGGGATCTTTCCGCGTCTCTACCGACACGAAGAAAGCGTCCTGGTCCATGTGAATGATCTGCCGCTCTGTCTGCATGATACTATCGGTTGTGAATACACAAATATGCTAATATTTTTAGTATTCACAAAGGAGGCTTTAAAAATTATGCGGCAAATATTTGAGAGCGGGTATTAATACCTGCCGGGCCGGGGAAAAAAAAACTGCGCCGATGGGCGACGCAGCTAGAATCTTTGATTGTGGATCGTTTCGGTATGATCCAACTTATACGACCTTTATAACACATACGTATTTATACTTGTTTTATTTTTTTTTAAAACATTAAATTTCTCAGCTCAGGGGCTGTTGTCCGGATCTGCGGAGATTTCATTATAGTTTAAAAATCCCTCATCTTTTCCAGATCGTCGAGCCAGATGGCTAAATGTTCTATTTTTAATAAGTATTACATGGATGGGCTCCTAAGGTTAATGATCGGTACAAAAGTCGCAAATATCGTTTTGAACAGGGCCGTTTGTTTCCTTATCTTCGGGGCTTTATGAATTTGATAGATTCCAGCATTTCTGATTTTTATGCTAAAAGCTCTGAGGATACGCGTTTAACCCAGGGAATCGGGCCACTTGAATTTGAGAGGAATAGGGACCTCATTTCCCGCTTTTTTATTCAGAAGCGGGCAGATATATTCGATGTTGGAGGCGGCACAGGGCATTACTCGGAATGGCTGGCGTCTCTGGGGCACCGGGTTTCCCTGGTTGATCCGGTAACCAAGCATATTAAACTGGCTCAGAAGCGTTCGCGTAATGCGAAGAAGCCGTTTGAATGTATCCTGGGAGAGGCGCGCAAGTTGCCATTCGGGGACGGATCGGCTGATATGGTGATCCTGCACGGGCCCTTGTACCATCTGCAGGAACAGAAAGACCGGATTGCTGCACTGAATGAGGCACACCGGGTACTGAAAAAGGGTGGCGTGGTGCTGGGCTTTGCCATTACCTCTGCCGCATCGACGGTTGCCGCTCTTGGCAATGGCCTGATCCATCATGATATTATTTTCAATATGTGCAGCGAAGAATTGACAACCGGGATCCATCATCCTCCGGCCGAGTTTCCGGGAATCCTTTCGGCTGCCTTTTTTCACCGGCCTGATTTACTGAGGACGGAGCTCGAAACGGCGGGCTTTTCAACAGAAGCTCTTCTGGCAGTGGAGGGGATGGCGTGGCTGGACGGCAGTTTCTTTCAAAGCTGGAATAATCCTGCAAAAAAGCAGCGCCTGCTGGAGCTTTTGAAATTGACAGAGGACAGGGAAGATCTACTGAGTTTTAGTCCCCATATGATGATTGCCGGAAGAAAAGGCCGGTGAGAATTTCTTTTTCCATTCTACCGGGCTGATCCCTTCGAGGTTGGAAAACCATCTGCTGACATGACTGTGGTCGGGAAAACCTAATGCGAAGGCTATTTCTTTTATACTCATATTGTTTCTAAGCAATTGCTTAAACCTGATGAGCTTCCTATGCTGGATTTCGTCGTGAATGGAATGCCCGGTTACCGTTCTGAACCGGTTGTTCAGGGTTTTTGCCGACAGGGAGGTCTCCGCAATCACGTCGGCCGGGTTTATTGGCCTGTCTGTGTTACGGGAAATGAAACTTATGGCCCTGGCGACCTCTTCATCTGCAGCGGCGATGGTGTCGGTAGAAGAGCGTTCTGCAACTTCTGCAGCCTCCGTCAGGATTACTTTTTCCCGCGGTTCTGCTCCGTTCATCATATCGCCCAGGGTGGAACAAATGATGGCGGCGGTTTGATGGTGGTTCCGGGAGATGCTGGAGAGGTTAGGATAGGTGATATTGCAGATCAGTTCGTCGTTGTCAATTCCGAGTACAGCTATTTCATAAGGAACCTTTATTTCGGCCATTGAGCAGGCATTAATGAGTATTTGTCCGAAATCATCGTTGCAGCACAGGACTCCTGTAGGCCTGGGCAGGCTTTGTAACCATTGAATAAGCTCGCCGAAGTTATGGGTTAAGATGTCGCTCTCGTTTCCTTTAAGCAGGTAGGAATAAAATTGTGCTCCTGCTTGCTGTGCGAGTTTTTGGAAGCTTTTGAGCCGTGCAACAGACCATTCCAGTTTTTCTATCCCAAAGAATGCCAGGTTCTTAAATCCTTTGTTGCTGAAATAGCTGGCTGCCAGCGCTCCGTCTGTGTCGTAATTTCCTTTTACATAGGGGATATCTTCAAAATGATTGACGGATGTCACCTGGATGATGGGAATCCCGAGTTCACGGAGTTCGGGGATATTGTCACCGAATTCGAGGATGCAGCCATCAGGCTTGACTGCCCTGATGATGCTTAAATCGTTCCTGGCAGGCTGTGTTTTGAGAAACCATGCTGGTTCAAATATGATCTGCCACTGGCTGACCTGGTTATTATAGTCGTAAATACCTCTCAGAAGATCCCTGCTGTATCCTCTTCCTGATTCGAGATGTACAAATACTTTCTTTCTGATCATTGGGAATAATTGGCGTTAAATTAGCCAAAAAAGGCTACAATGAAAAAGTGATTTGCTTTTAATTTGAAGAAAAAAAGAAACATGAGTTCTTCAATAAAAATCAGGGATTTTAAGTTATACAAGGCTGTTGCGCAGTTAAAGAAGCCAATTGCGGACGCTACACATACGCTGGATGAAATATCGTTTCTGGTATTGAGGCTGCAGCTTGAGAACGGAATAGTGGGAGAGTCTTATCTTTTATCGTTCCAGTATTCTCCTAATGCCATACAGGGTGCTTTTAAAGATCTGCTGCCTTTGGTGAAAGGCTATTCGGTGAATGAGACGGGCAAGGTGTTCAGCATGCTCGACGGGGTGTCCGAGTATTTCGGAAATACCGGAATCAACCGGTGGGCGCAGGCGGCGATCAATGTGGCGATGTGGGACGCATGGGGTAAATATCTCAATCAGCCGGTAGGAAAGCTGTTCGGTACGAGCCGCGACAAGTGTGCGATCTACGGAAGCGGCGGCTGGATCTCTTACACCATTGATGAGCTGGTTGCAGAAGTTTCTGACTACGTGAGCAGGGGATTTCCGGCTGTTAAGATTAAGGTTGGATCGCCTGACTGGCGCACAGATGTTGAACGTCTGAAGATTGTGAGGGATGCGGTAGGAAATAAGGTAAACATTATGATGGATGCTAACCAGGGTATGACTCTTCCTTCTGCAATACAACTGGCCAGAGCTGCCCGGGATCTCGATATCTTCTGGTTTGAGGAACCGGTACACCACCAGGATTTTGACAGTTATCAGGCCTTGAAACAACAGACCGGTATATCCCTGGCAATGGGTGAGAGGGAATATGATACGCTTGCGCTTTGTCAGTTACTGGAAAGGAAGGCAATTGACATCTGGCAGCCTGACTTGCTGCGGATAGGTGGTGTAGAGGCATGGCGTGACAGCGCTGCACTTGCAGGCAGCTATCATGTACCGGTGTTGCCGCATTATTATAAAGACTATGATGTGCCGCTGGTTTGTTCGGTGCCGAATGGTATCGGTGTGGAGTCGTTCGACTGGATAGACCCCCTGATCGATAATCCAATGGTGATAAAGGACGGATTTGCTTATCCGCACGAGGGACCGGGATGGGGCTTTAATTTTATTGACGATCGTTTAACTGAAATTGCATTTTAAATGGGATTGGAAGCATTTTCTCTGAAAGACAAAGTTGCACTGGTAACCGGCGGAGGTACCGGGATCGGATTTGGGATCAGTAAAGCCCTTGTTGAGGCGGGAGCCAGGGTTCTGATCACCGGCAGGAGGGAAGAGGTATTGAAGAAAGCCGTGGAAGAGTTGGGGGAGAACGCGGGCTATGATGTGATGGATGTCACAGATAAAACAGCCATCCCCGCATTTGTGTCACGTATGAATGCGGAATACGGCGCGATCGATATCCTGGTAAATAATGCCGGAATACATCTGAAGATGATGGCCCTTGAGACATCAGACGATGAGTTTGAAAGTATTGTTCAGACAAATCTTCTGTCGGTGTTTTCCTTATCGAGGGAATGTGGCCGGTATATGACGGAACGGAAAAGCGGCTCGATCATTTTTATCGGATCTATGGCTGGCATTTTCGGCATCGACAGGGTCTCTGCATACGGTACTTCTAAAACTGCCCTTACCGGTTTGATGAACAACCTGGTGACGGAGTTTTCGAAGCATAACGTGAGAATCAACACGATTGCTCCGGGATGGATAGAATCGCCTATGTTCCTGAATGCCGTCAACGCTGATCCCGCCAGGAAGGAGAAAATTGAGAACAGGATCGCGATGCCTTGCTTCGGGAATCCCGGAGATATCGGCAATGCCGTGGTGTTCCTTTCTTCAGAGGCCGGAAGATATATTACCGGAGTGGTATTGCCCGTTGATGGCGGTGCTACTGTCAATTTTTAAGCAGGCAGGGGCTTTTTGGGCCCCTGCTTTTATCTTACCTTATCTTATGACACCGCAGTTTCAGCCTGAGGGAGACTTCTTTTATAAAGGTCTATTTTGGCTGAAAGATACATGAGTACTGCTGTGATGATAAATAAACCTATGCTGCCGAAGAGAAGTGCCAGATCCTGTAACTGAATGATGACATATATGAAGCTGTAAAAGACGGCCAGGATACTTCCAAAAACAAGCGATGCTTTTTTATTCCTGAGGAGGGCTGTGATGAAGCTGGTGATCAGCGTTACTGTGGCAAGTGACGCGATCATATAGGCGATGTTGAAGCCCCAGCGTTCGCTGAACGACAGAAGGAGTGTGTAGTAGATGATCATAGCAGCGCCGATCAGGATATACTGAAGCAGATGAACTTTTCTTTTTGTCAGTAGCTCTGTAAAGATCAGGGCGATAAAAGACAAAAGGATGATCAGCATTGAGTATTTGGCCGAGCGCATGGTTTTCTGGTACTGGTCGACGGGCAGGATAAATTCTACCCCGAACGCCGCTTCTTCATTTAAGATTTTAGATGCCGTGTTCTCCTGGATCCATTGCTGAGGAAAAGGTCTGCTGAAATAAGGAAGGTTCCATGCGGCACTGAATGTTCCGGATGTGATGTTCCGGCTATCGGGAAGGGTGCGGCCGATAAACTTAGGATTGTTCCAGTTGCCGGAAAGGGTGGCAGTAGTGGTCTTACCTAACTGAACGAAGCTAAGTGCACTGCTTCCGCGGAGGTTGAGGTTGAAACTGAAAGGCAGGGCGGTACCTTCTTCCGGGTTCAGTCCGGGCATGATCATCAGGTTGTTGGTAAACAGTTTGAGCGGAGAGAAATCTGGTTCTACTTCATACGTGTGCTCTCCCAGCCGGATTACGGGATTGCTTCTGAGTCCTTTCAGATCCGAAACGCCTACTACCAGCCTCGCCTTGTCCCACTGTATCATAGCCGGATTGATTCCAGATTTTTTTAGTTCGAGAGGTGCGAATTTGCCGCTGAAAGAGACGGTGCTGTTGTATACTACTGCATCAAATATTCCACGGTGAAGTACCTCGGGGGAGGCCGCGCTTTTTATATTCAGTACGTCGGGGAGGATACAGATATTGGTAATGGCTTCCCTGTAAGTCATTTTTCCGGTAGTGTCGCGGGTGGCGATCGTTGTTTTATAGGGCAGGACCATAACAGGTCCGGCGACCTCCTGTTTTCCCGACCATTTATCGGATATTTCAGGTGGGGCTTCTTCCTGGCGCGACTGACGTTCCCGGATGAGGTCCTGGATGGCTACTGAGGGGATTAACAGTATCAGAGTCAGAACTCCGATCAGAAATAGTTTAATCAGGACGGATTCTCCAAACCAGCTTCTGAAGCTGTTATAGAGTGGGGATGGATCTTGAGGTGTCATATTAATTAAAGTACTTTGCGTTTCAAAGTTGTTAGTTAAAAAAGAAGGCCTTCAT
>JBQGEO010000325.1:0-3864 GCA_052039655.1 Pararcticibacter sp. | reverse complement strand
TTTAGCAAATTCGCCAAGAGCCTTTCTCACTCTGGTAACGGCCTCTTCCTCCCCTATCAGTTTTGTAATATCAAAAACAGCAGGACCAAATTTACCTCCAACAAGCATGACCCTGTAAGGCAACATGACATCGCCAATTTTAAACCCTCTTTCCTGGGCCAGGGCTTTGAATTTCTCTTCCAGCTGCTGAGCGTTGAGAGATTGGTTATTGAGAAGAAAATCGGCAAAACCTTCGAAAAACTCCCGTTTCGCGTCCGTCCACTTTGGTTTAACGGCATTCAGGTCGTAGTCTGCAGGGGGCCTGAAGAAATAAGCAGACTGAGCAACGAAATCCGTTAGTAAATGACAACGGTCTTTCACTAACCCAATTACTGAACCGAGCTTTGAACCGTCAGAAACATCTATTCCCGCTTCGCTCAGTTTTTCTGCAACTAATTGTTGCAGCTTCCCTGTATCAAGCTTCTTAATCCATTCAGAATTGAACCATTTTGCCTTTTCATAATCGAATTTAGCACCTGCCTTATTTACCCTTTCCAGCGAGAATCTAGACGTTAATTCCTCTAAACTAAAGATTTCCTGGTCAGTACCATCGTTCCATCCAAGCATCACCAGCATGTTGATAAATGCCTCGGGAAGAAAGCCAATCTCACGGAAACCCGGCGTCAGGTCGCCTGTATTAGGGTCTGTCCAGTTCATAGCATACACCGGGAATCCCAGTCTTGCACCATCTCTCTTACTCAATTTACCATTACCATCAGGTTTCAGGATCAATGGCAAATGTGCCCACCGGGGCATCTCATCCTCCCAACCCAAATACTTCCATAAAAGAAGATGTACTGGTGCAGACGGCAACCATTCCTCTCCTCTGAACGCATGAGTAATCTTCATCAGATAATCATCCACCACTACAGCAAGGTGATAAGTGGGCATTCCATCGGCTTTAAGCAGAACCTTATCATCTGACTGGGATGTTTGAAAATTCACTTCACCGCGTATCATATCAGTGAATGATACCGTTTCATCTTCAGGCATTTTTATCCGGATTACGTAAGGAAAACCACTTTCCAGCATCCGGTTTACTTCATCCTTGTCTAACGACAAGGAATTACGCATCTGACTACGATAAAAATAGCCATACTGAAAATTCGCTATATCTTTCCGTTTCTGTTCAAGTTCTTCAGGTGTGTCAAAAGCATAATACGCATATCCCTGTTCAACCAGCTGCTCTGCATATTGCCGGTAAAGGGCTTTCCGCTCACTCTGGCGATATGGACCATAAGGACCGCCATTTTCCGGCCCTTCATCCGGATGAAGCCCGCACCACTTAAGACATTCCTGGATATATTCTTCAGCACCCGGCACATAACGGGTCTGGTCGGTATCTTCTATACGTAGTATAAACTTGCCCCCGTTCTGACGGGCAAAGAGGTAATTAAACAAAACAGTACGAACGCCACCAAGGTGTAAACCTCCTGTAGGGCTCGGCGCAAAACGCACCCGAACATTATCCTGCATATCGAAATAAATTGAACAGGCAAAGATAGTACTTTGATTAGATCTGCCCCAGTTTTATGTATTAAGTCAAAACTCTGCGGGCATGTATAGACACAGTGGAAATGTCCGCAAGATCTTGCTTTGTAATTATACTTGCTATTACGATGCTTTTTTAAATTAATAAGATACAATCATCTAATTATCTTATATTTGTCTACTTTATCTATAGACTACGCACTAATGCAGTGTGTAACAGCCCGGAAATTATCCTTAATATTGTGCTGATATAGATCTAGAATACAGGGATTGAAATGATTGAAACTCTAAATAGCAGATTAGGGGAGCTGTTACCGCGAATAGAAGGGCTTCTTCCACAGGATGCTCTCTCTTTACTGTCTAAAGAATTCGAAGGAAAAATTATTTTTTCAACCAGCTTCAGCTGGGAAGATCAGGTGATTGCTCACATGATACTTTCGCAGACTCTTCCGGTCAGGATCTTCACACTTGATACAGGCCGTTTATTTGGTGAAACATATTATGTATGGAGCCGAACCAATGAACAATATAATACACACGTTGAAGCCTATTATCCCAATCAGGAGCAGATCGAGAGATTTGTAACAGATAAAGGGCCTAATGCTTTTTACGAATCGATCGAAAACAGAAAGAGTTGTTGTTATATCCGCAAAGTAGAACCTCTCCAACGAGCCCTGGCAGGAAATCAACTTTGGATAACCGGCTTAAGATCAGAGCATTCTCCTGAACGGGGCGATCTCCCTCAGCTGGAGTGGGACGATACCAATAAGATTCTTAAATATCACCCGCTGCTGCACTGGTCAACCGAAGATGTAAGATCATTCATAAATGAAAACGGGATTCCCTATAATACACTTCACGACAAAGGTTTTGTAAGCATAGGGTGTGCCTGCTGCACCAGGGCTGTAAGGCCGGGTGAGGATTTCCGCGCAGGAAGATGGTGGTGGGAAGACAAAACAACTAAAGAATGCGGATTACACGCACATTCCTGAAAAAATACAATATCATTGCTTTATGCCTCAACATAAATTAGATTACCTTGATCTGCTTGAAGCCGAATCAATCCATATAATGCGGGAAGTGGCAGGTCAGTTTGAACGGCCGGCCCTGTTATTTTCCGGTGGCAAAGATTCTATTACTTTAGTGCAACTGGCACTGAAAGCTTTTAAACCGGGAAAAATTCCTTTCCCGCTCGTTCATATCGACACAGGCCATAACTTTCCCGAAGCACTGGAATATCGTGACAGGATCGCAGCTGAAACTGGTGCGAAGCTGATTGTCAGGAAAGTAGAAGATACTATTAAAGCAAAGGGATTGAAGGAGCCGTCTGGAAAATTTGCCTCCAGAAATGCTCTTCAGTCATATACTCTTCTGGACACCATTGAAGAATTCGGATTTGATGCCTGCATCGGAGGGGCCAGGCGTGATGAAGAGAAGGCAAGAGCAAAAGAACGAATCTTCTCCGTGAGAGATGAATTCGGACAATGGGATCCCAAAAAACAAAGGCCTGAACTTTGGAACCTTTATAACGGAAAAATTGCTAAAGGCGAAAACGTCAGGGTATTTCCCATCAGTAACTGGGTAGAACTTGACGTTTGGAATTATATAAAACGTGAGGGGATCGAATTGCCTTCTATCTATTTCAGTCATGAACGGGAAGTGATAGTTCACGGTGAACACCTTGTTGCACTATCTCCTTTTATCAGAATTGACGAAGATGATGTCATTGTGAAGAAGAACGTCCGGTACCGGACCGTGGGAGATATGACCTGTACAGCTGCCGTTGAATCTTCTGCATCATCCATTGACGATATCATTTCAGAGATTAACCGTACCAATATCAGTGAACGGGGTGAAACCAGGATCGACGACCAGGTTTCCGAAGCAGCAATGGAAGACAGGAAAAAGAATGGATATTTTTAATTTTCTTCTTTAGGAACAATTTATTAAAAAGCCGTAAGCCAGGCGCTGAAAGCTGAAAACCGATAGCTACAAATGGATTTACTTCGATTTATAACCGCAGGAAGTGTTGATGATGGAAAAAGTACATTAATCGGCCGCTTGCTATATGATACTGACTCTATAAAAGTAGACCAGCTTGAGACGATCCAAAGACAAAGTAAAAACAAGCAGGAAGGCGAAATCGATCTCGCATTGTTTACTGACGGCCTTCGTGCTGAAAGAGAACAAGGCATCACAATCGACGTGGCCTACAAATACTTCTCAACCGATAAAAGAAAATTCATTATTGCAAATGGACATGCAAGGCAATAAAATCACAGGAGATTTGTCAGAAAAATATATATTGGAAAAGCAAAAATAAACTTTGGCACG
>JBQGEO010000324.1:0-2487 GCA_052039655.1 Pararcticibacter sp. | reverse complement strand
TTTTTTATTTTTGCAGCCATGCCAAAAATTTCAACCAAGGGAAATGGGATGCCAGCTTCTCCGATCCGTAAGCTCACTCCTTACGCTGAAGAGGCGAAACATCAGGGAAAGAAGGTGTACCACCTTAATATCGGCCAGCCGGATATAGAGACTCCGCAGGTCATGATGGATGCCATTAGGTCGGTTGATTTCGACGTTTGGGCTTATACGCAGTCGGAAGGTACGGAATCTTACCGCACCAAACTTGCAGCGTATTACAATCGTGCAGGATATCAGGTGAGTCCTGATGACATCCTGGTTACATGTGGTGCTTCGGAAGCCATTACAATTGCGATGCAGTCGTGCCTGGATCCCGGCGATGAGGTGATCATTCCCGAACCGTTTTATGCCAACTACAGCGCTTTCGCGTGGATGAGCAGTGCGGTGATCAAACCGGTGATGTCGTTTATTGAATCTGGTTTTGCTCTGCCTCCGGTGAGTGAATTCGAAAAGCAGATCACGGATAAGACTAAGGCTATCTTCATTTGTAATCCAAACAACCCATCGGGATACCTGTATTCGATGGATGAGCTGATAGAACTGAAAAAGCTTTGCCTGAAATATGATCTGTACCTGTTTGCCGACGAGGCTTACCGGGAGTTCTGTTATGACGGTCAGAAGTTCTATTCGCCTATGCATCTTGAAGGGCTGGATCAGCATGTAATCGTTTTTGATAGCATCTCCAAACGTTATAGTGCTTGCGGGGCGCGTATAGGTTGCTTCGTGACTAAAAACAAAGCTGTGCTGGCGACAGCGCTGAAGTTTGCCCAGGCCAGGTTGAGTCCGGGAATGGTAGATCAGATTGCAGCCGAAGCGGGAACAGATACGCCGGAATCGTATTTTGAAGTGGTGAATAAGGAATACACGGAACGCCGCGACCTGCTGGTGAAATCACTTAACAGGATGGAAGGCGTGTTCTGTCCGAATCCTAAAGGTGCATTTTATGCGGTTGCCCGTCTGCCAGTGGATGACAGCGAAAAGTTCTGCCAGTGGATTCTGGAAGAGTTTTCTTATGACAATCAGACAGTCATGATTGCCCCGGCGGCAGGTTTTTACTGTACAGAGGGAGCAGGACGTGACGAAGTGAGATTGGCATACGTTTTGAACAAAGAAGATTTGACTAAGGCAATGATTTGCCTCGAAAAAGCGTTACTTTCTTATCCGGGCCGGATGGTTAGAAAAGAGACCGAGGAACATAAGCTGGTAGTAGCGGAAGAGGCTAGGAATATGCATTAGTGAATTATACATACATGGGGTCGACCGGAATTGACAGGATGGCGGCAGGTATGTAAGCATGCAGCGCGTTGTGAGACTAGCGCTTTAATCTGAACTCTCAAACTATAATTGGCGAAAATCAATACGCCTTAGCTGCCTAATTTAGAATTAGCTCAGCTTTTGTCCCGCTGACATTCCGTTCTGTTTTGTCAGCATCCGGGGCATCGATCAACGGAACTGGCCTGGTTAGGGTGTGATAACCGGGTGAGATAAAGCACCTACGGAAGACGGTACAGGCAATCCGCCAGCCTTCCCCTTCCCGACAATTTAATGGAGGATAAGCATGTAGAAAGCATAATTTGTTCCATATCTGGACGAGGGTTCGAATCCCTCCGGCTCCACTTTTAAAACACTGGTCGTCAGTGAGTTTAAAAAGCTTACTGACACACCAGCGGACAATAGGCATCAATTATTACCAGTGAGAACCAAATGGACTGACCCTAAACTGTATGAACCACCTGGCAGAATAAGCGAGGGAAAAGATTGGTTTGTTTGGCTTAACTATCAACATCCCCAAACTGGTAAATATGAACGGTTCAAGTTTGCATATGGATTTTCGAACTATAACACGAAAGATCTTAGACGACATCACGGCCGAGCGCTGATCCGTGTTATAGTAGATTTGCTCCAGGAAGGGTGGACGCCATTTGATCAATTTATTACCGATCAGCCTAAAAAAGATTTCCTGAGAATTTATTGATAAACATGTACGGTCCAAGGTACTAGTATGCAAATAAAGCTGAGAGAGTCCTCCTTAAATATGATCCTGCTCAGCATAGGTATTTTTAATTATCTATGCAAATGTTTTTTACAGAACTTGTCACTCGCGAGCCTTGCCCACATAGAAAACTTATATGACTGCAGGCTAAACTCAAGGAATAAGTGTACATAATAAGAGATTAATATGATAAAAAAAATAAGCGTAAAAGAGTCTGTTTTTAAATATGATCCTGCTCTGAATCAGATTTCTTTATTTACAGAATTAAGATTTGTGTATCAGTTAGGGTCATTTAAATTAGATCTTAATCAGCATGGAGAGGAGAACCTGACCCCGGTTAAGAACACTCAAAGAGAAAAAAATAAACTCGCGTTTTCGGCCGAATATAAAGGGGAGGAAATTGACATTGAACTAATCGGCTCGACAGCATTAGAAAATCTTTTTTTCGACATCAT
>JBQGEO010000323.1:0-3758 GCA_052039655.1 Pararcticibacter sp. | reverse complement strand
TATACCGCGTTCCATCAGCGAGTTTATATTTAACAGCATCTGATGCACTTTGCACTTTCAGCTCATTGGCAATGGCGAATAAGGAATCTTTTTCGATTTTTCTGGATGCTGATACCCCGGTAAGGAAATGATCGTACATAGACCCCATGAAAGATGTGACCTGCTGCCTGTTTGCGTCGCTCATTTTGTCCAGGACAAAAGGCTCAACAGCGCTTTTATAGGTCCCAACCTTAATCACCTGTGGTTCAATTTCAAGTTTTTCAAGTGTCCCTTTATAAAAGGTGATCTCTGAGCTGAAACCTGTAAACTCAAGCAGGCCTTCCGGGTTGATGTAGACTTTGTCGGCCACGGAGGCAAGGTAATAAGCTCCCTGGGTGTAAACTTCGCTATAGGCAAGGATGAACTTTTTCGATTTTTTAAAATCTATCAATGCATTTCTGATCTCTTCGATTGTTGCCATACCGGCCTGCACTCCGGTGATATCAAGGTAAATTCCCTTGATGTTGGAGTCTTCTTTGGCCCTTTTTAAGGCAAGAAGAATATCATTCAGTCCTAGTTTTTTTTGAGTCCCCAGGCCTCCTAACTCCAGGTCGTCAAGCGGGCTTTTTATTGTCCGCTCCACTATGGGTATATTGAGGGACATGTGCATAACTGAATTCGGTTCAACGTTAACCGTCTCATTGTCTGATGCAGAGACGATTGCAAAAATGATGGCAATAAACAATATGCCCAGGACCACAGCTGAAAGGATAAATCCGATCATCGACGCAAAAACAACTTTGAAAAAACCTTTCATTGAAAGCTAATCTTATAATAATATGTGCAAGTATACAATAGATATAAATATATTTGAAACGTTACAACCTGATTAAGGTTTATGCACACGATTTATTTGTTACTTGGCAGCAATTTAGGAGACAGGTTAGATTATCTGCGCAGGGGCCGGTCTCTCATTGAAAGAGAAATAGGAAAAATTAACGAATTATCAGCCATCTATCAGACGGCTTCATGGGGGAATACTGATTTAGCTGATTTTCTGAATCAGGCGGTTTGTGTTGAAACCGAGCTTCCCCCGGATGATTTGTTGTTGACTATTCATGCAATCGAAAAATCGCTCGGTAGGGAAAGGATTCAGAAATGGGGTGCACGAACTTTGGACATTGACATTCTTTTTTATGACGACCTGGTAATCAGCCAGCCGGACCTGACAATCCCACATCCTTTATTACAGGAAAGAAGGTTTGTTCTAACTCCTCTAGCGGAAATTGCTCCCGGTATGCGGCACCCGGTTTTAAAAACTTCCGTAGAGGAATTGCTTGCCGCGCTTCAGGATGAGTTATACGTAGAACGGTACAATAATACGATTATGTCTAAAGAAACCAACAAAACCTTCGAAGTCGATCTGTCATACCTCAATGACATTGCGGATGGAAATGCGGAGTTCATTATTGATATGATTGATATCTTTATTGAACAAACTCCTGTTTATTTCGAACAATTGGCTACGGCAATCAAAGAAAAAGACTGGGCTGCAACTGCGGCAGTCGCTCACAAGATTAAACCGACACTTGCCTTCATCGGGGTTGAGGCCGCACGGGAAAGAATGGCCGAAATAGAACGCAAAGCGCGTGATCTTGACCACCCTGAAGAAATTGAAGAACAATTTAACTATCTGAACAGCGTATTCGATGGCCTTTATGACGACCTCCGGAAGATCAGGGCTGAACTGGGGAGTAAGTAGTAAGTTATAAGTAGTAAGTTAAAAGTTAAGAGTTTAAAGTTGAAGGGCAAAATAGGGAAATGATGGCTTGGACTCAAGGCGAAGAGCTGATTGTGAAGCTAATTTACTGGGATCACGATAGCTGATTGCTGAAAGCCGATTGCTGAAAGCCGATTGCTAATAGCTAATGACCAAAATCTAACAGCCGATAGGATACAGCTATTTCATCAACGTAAACTGCACCACTGATAACGCGATATAGATAAAGATAATCACGGGAACAGCAGCAAACTTGAACAGGAGAATGAGAACTGCGGCTGAAAGCAGTAAAATATAACGGAATGTATTCTCTTTGAATACCAGTGATTTAAACTTCAGCGAGATCAGGGGGACTTCCATTACCAGCAGAAAGCTTGTTCCCAGGCTGAAAATGAACAAAAAGTAAGGGTTTAGAATATAGCTGGACCAGAAGCTTCCTGATTGAGCGATAATCATCGGAAGAGACGCGATAAGAAGCGAATTTGCAGGTGTTGGCAAACCGATAAAATGATCGGACTGTCTTACATCGATGTTAAATTTTGCTAAGCGTAATGCTGAAAAGATCGCAATTATAAAAGCTGAGTAATTGAGATAAACACTTAACTCGCCCAGTTGAGGTGCTGCAAGAAACAGTTGATAGACAATCGAGGCTGGCAGAAAACCAAAGCTTACCATGTCAGCAAGCGAATCAAGCTCTTTTCCCATGACGGAATATACATCAAGCCCCCTGGCAATCAGTCCGTCAGCGAAATCGAAAAGTGCCGCGATAATAATGGCATAACCTGCATAGATCAAGTTGTTGTTGAATGCAAAAGTTACTCCAATACACCCGCTAAACAAGTTTAAACAAGTGATCGCATTTGGTATATGTTTTCTCATTTAAAAAGTACAAAATACAGGCGCAAAGGTAAGAAAGTGTCTCACACTTTCCTCCATTTGCCTGTACTTTGTCTTAACTATTCATCGAAACGAGGAACTCTTCGTTGTTTCTGGTTCCTTTCATCTGACCCAGCAGGAACTCCATTGCTTCCTGGGAATTCATATCAGCAAGGTGATTTCTGAGGATCCAGATCCGCTGAAGTGTTTCGCGGTCGTGAAGAAGATCATCCCTTCTGGTACTTGAAGCTGTAAGGTCGATAGCAGGGAATATCCGCTTGTTGGAAAGCTTGCGGTCAAGCTGAAGCTCCATATTACCTGTTCCTTTGAATTCTTCAAAGATCACTTCATCCATTTTTGAACCAGTATCGATCAGTGCTGTAGCAAGGATCGTCAGGGAGCCGCCGTCTTCAATATTACGTGCTGCACCGAAGAAACGCTTTGGTTTATGCAGAGCGTTTGCATCCACACCACCTGAAAGGATCTTACCTGAAGCAGGAGCTACTGTATTGTAGGCACGTGCCAGACGGGTAATAGAGTCGAGAAGAATGACGACATCGTGGCCGCATTCAACCATTCTTTTTGCCTTTTCAAGTACGATGTTGGCAATCTTTACGTGACGTTCAGCAGGTTCGTCAAAAGTAGAAGAAACCACTTCAGCGCGTACGCTTCTGGCCATGTCTGTTACTTCTTCAGGGCGTTCGTCGATCAGAAGGATGATCAGATATACTTCCGGATGGTTTTTGGCAATTGCATTTGCAACATCCTTAAGCAGCATCGTCTTTCCTGTCTTTGGCTGGGCCACGATTAAACCACGCTGACCTTTTCCGATCGGGGTGAACAGGTCAATGATCCTTGTAGACTGATGGCCTGTATCCTGGAAAAGATTCAATTTCTCAGATGGGAATAAAGGTGTAAGATAGTCAAACGGTACCCTGTCGCGTACTTCTGCCGGTACCCGGCCGTTGATAGCTTCTACTCTTACAAGAGGGAAATATTTTTCTCCTTCTTTTGGAGGTCTGATGCTTCCTCTCACAGTGTCCCCGGTCTTAAGACCGAATAATTTTATCTGTGACTGAGATACATATATGTCGTCGGGAGAGGTGAGATAATTATAATCGGA
>JBQGEO010000322.1:0-4034 GCA_052039655.1 Pararcticibacter sp. | reverse complement strand
TGAGAAAATGAAAGCAGCACAGATACGAATGAACATACACAGGGAAGGTATCTTTTTAACATATTGACTTATTTTAAAGCATTGTTAGCGATGCTTAAATTAAGTAAAATTCAAACAGTTAGCAAGGAGTTTAAAAGTTCTCGAAACTAATATCCAGCTTACACGCCTCATCTGACATAATCAACAGGTTCTCCTCCCCCCTGCCCTATTCATGTTATTCACTTATTTTCTGAGCTTTTATTATCTTCTGCTTTCGCTACACGAAAAGCGGGAGCAGAGTAATCGTCCGGAAGATAACCCGGAGGCATAGCAGCTGCATTTCCATCCCTGACCGCATGATAGTGGGGAGAGGTGATTTCAATACCAGCCTCATGAAACTTATCCTGAATATTCTGATAAAGATGGGAGTAAATAACAGCCTGTTTACCGGAGTATTTTGTATATGCATTTATCTGATAAGCTGCATAGAAATCTTCAAGACTTGTTTGAAGAACAAAAGGAAGAGGATCTTTTTCTACAAGATCTGTCTTCATGGCGGCATCAATCAATACCTGGTGCACTTTACGCCAGGGAATATCATATCCTACGGTAACCGTCGTATGAATAATCAATCCTTTACTGGCAGCATCGCTGGAGAAGTTAATCGTATGGCTGTTCATGACTGATGAGTTTGGAACAGATATGATTTCGTTCTTTATAGTGCGGATCCTTGTCACCAGCAATGACCTTTCAATAATATCTCCTGTCACTTCTCCTATTTTTACACGGTCGCCCACTTTAAACGCCCGCATATAGGTAAGTACCAGGCCGGCAACAACATTACCCAAAGCTCCTGCCGAGCCGAATGTAAAAAGAACTCCTAAAAACACAGACACTCCTTTAAACACAGGCGACTCAGAGCCAGGCAAATAAGGAAAGACTACAATCATCATAAAGGCCAGGATCAATACCCTTAATAACTGATAAGTCGGCTCTGCCCAGTCGGGATAAAAACCGTGTATCTTCAGAGCTCCATTTTTTATTTCAAGCTTGAAGAAGTTCAACAGCTTTAAGAAATAGCGAAAAACAACAATAATAACAAGGATCGTTATCAGGTTGGGAACATATCCCCAAAGCGATCGTAATATCTTGTTCAAAGGATTGAGTACATATGCCAGTAACTGTCCGGCCAGGCCTTCTGTTCCGGGAAATATGGCAAACAATACGGGTAAAGCGAGATAAACCACAAGAATTATTATCAGGAATTTTATAACCGACAAGATGGAAAGAATGAATGCCGTTTGCTTATGGGTGGTAAAGAACTGATAGTTCCGGATCTTTATTCCGTTTATTCTTTTTCCCTCCTGGGCCTCCACTTTTATCCGGATCCAGGTAAAGAGCTTTCCGACCCTGTTAATAATAAAAATAACCACTGCAATGACCAGCAGCACCAGCCCAATCTCTTTAAGGATCATTTTCCAGCTTGTTTCCTGACGATGAATAATAATTGCTTCCGCAATTTTCTTTTTATACGTAGCCGAAAGGATATCCCTGGATGTATTATTCCAGAGAGCATCTTCATCTGATACTCCCATCAGGATAACATCGCCGTACATAATATCAAAGGTTAAATCGCCGGCCACAATCTTCACAGAGTCGGGATTGAAATTATATTTTTCACTTAATGCCCTGATCCTGGAAGATACAGCGGAAACACGTTCCTGGGGCGAAAAACTCCCTGCGCGACTGTAAAGAGAAAAAAGTGTGTCCCGGAAAGGATGTACCGGGTATCCCTTTATAAAAGTACGAAGAGAATCAATCTTCTTCTTCTGTTTCTCCAGCCTGAGTGAATCTCTGCCCTTCAGTTTGTCAAGCTCTTTGAGCAATTTTAACTTTTCTTCTTCCTGGTTAGATTTAAGTAAACGAACTTGTTGTTCCAGTTCAGCCTTTCTGAGAGAATCCTGAAGTTGAGCTAACTGAAGCCGTTGAAGCTCTATGGCAGATTGCTCTCCGGCAATAAGGACTATCGAATCTCCCGCTGCTGATGTTTTCTGGCAAAAGTTTTTCAGAGGAAAGAAAAATATAGTTAGAACGACCAACAACGGTTTCAAATATCTCATATGACTGGGGTGTATACAGCACTAAAATAACTATTCTACAAACAAACCAAATGAGTGTTTTCTTTTACGCCTCCCAGTCCGGGGTGCAGCTTCTTTCGGGATTTGCTCATCAACTTCACAGGCATTTTTTACAGCACTACAAATACTAATATTTTTAGCATTATATTTGCAAATATATTAGTTATGACGTCAATGCATACTGTACAAAATCAAAAAGCACTTATAAATCACCTGCAAAAGAGCATTTTGAAATGGGAAGGGTATAAAACACCGGCAGAAACTCATGAACAGATGGGGTTGGGAAAGATAGAAGCGGCTTTCCCTAACCAGGTTTTTCCTTTGGGGACGATACATGAAATGATTTGCGCCAGTACGGAACAAGCCACAGTTTGCGCGGGACTAGTCAGCGGCTTGCTATCTATTATGATGCAAAAGGGCGGTGTGTGTTTATGGATCAGCCTTAAAGACAATATTTTCCCTCCGGCATTAGGGTCCTTTGGCATTCATCCTGACCGGCTGATCTTCATCCGGGTCATGAATGATGTGGAAGCATTATGGGTGATGGAAGAGGCCCTGAAATATCACGGGCTTGCGGCAGTAGTTGCAGAAGTCGGGAGGCTCGATTTTAAGCAATCCCGCCGCCTCCAGCTTGCTGTTGAGCACAGCCATGTCACAGGTTTTGTTCTTCGGAACAAGCCGGCAAAAATGGCTCCTACTGCTTCCGCCGCGCGCTGGATGGTAAATCATTTACCAAGCATGCCGGCAGATGACTTACCGGGCCTGGGCTTTCCGCGCTGGCAGGTTACCCTTCTTAAAGTACGTAACGGCAATCCCGGCAAATGGATAATAGAATGGTCTGAAGGCAAATTCAAACTAATTGAAGAACAACAGTCTGTACATTTTTCAGAACAAAAAACAGGGTAAAGATGCAGAGGCGCTATATGGTAATATGGTTTCGCTATTTGGTAACTGACTGGGTCACTCTCAGGCAGCCGCAAATAAAGGGAGTTCCCTTTATTTTAGTCGCTCCCGAGCGTAATCGCATCGTTGTCAAAGCAGCTAACCCACACGCAGAAGAGCAAGGCGTGCGATGTGGTATGACAGCAGCAGATGCCAGGGCTATCACGACTGATTTGCAGTCATTTGATTATCAGTCCGGGAAAGAAGGAAAGATTCTGCGAAACATCGGATTGTGGTGTATCCGGTATACTCCTTTTGTTGCTGTTGATTGTCCAGACGGCCTTATTCTCGACATTTCGGGCTGCACACATTTATGGGGAAACGAACGGGTTTATTTAAAAGACCTGATCTTAAAGCTACGGGAGATGGGATATTATGCAAGAGCTGCAATAGCCGATACAGTGGGAACTGCCTGGGCTGTTGCCCGATTCGGGAATATCTTTCCCATTATCGGAAGCGGTGAGCAGTCCGGGGCAATCAGAGGCTTGCCTCCTGAAGCCTTGCGGCTGGACCAGGAAATAACGGATAAACTACATAGGCTGGGTTTCCATACAATCGGCAGTTTCATGTTCATTCAACGCACCATACTGAGAAGGCGGTTTGGAGAAGGTTTTTTGCTCCAATTGGCACGGGCATTAGGTTCTGCCGATGAACATCTGACGCCCATTGTTCCGCCAGTCCCTTATGTGGAACGACTACCCTGCCTGGAACCAGTACACACACCTGAAGCCATCGAAATCGCTATTGAAAAACTACTGGAGAGTTTATGTACCCGTTTGCAGTCTGAAGGAAAAGGCGTACGCAAAGCGATACTAAAATGCATCCGCGTAGATAATAAGCAGGTACGGATAAGCATTGCAACGATCAAAGGTTCGCACAGCATACATCATCTGCTCAAACTGTTTAGTCTGCAGATCGGAAAAATAGAACCGGCTATGGGCATTGAACTGTTCCTTCTCGAAGCCCAAAAAGTGG
>JBQGEO010000321.1:0-4561 GCA_052039655.1 Pararcticibacter sp. | reverse complement strand
GCCCCAATAGCAATCCCCGCTGGAGTTACCGTTGCTGTATCTGCAGAGAATGTAGTAACAGTTAAGGGACCAAAAGGAGAATTAACACAGAAATTAGAAGGAGACATCACTATTGCCCAGGAAGACGGCAAAGTAATTGTTAACCGTCCTTCAGATCAAAAACGTCACAAGGCTCTTCATGGCCTTTACCGTGCACTTATCAATAACATGGTAAAAGGGGTAACAGAAGGGTACAAATTAGAGCAGGAATTAGTTGGGGTAGGTTATCGTGCCTCAAATACCGGTAATACGCTGGATCTTGTGTTAGGATATTCTCACCACTATGTGTTTGAATTACCTAAAGAAATTAAAGTAGCTACAACTGCAGAGAAGGGTAAGAACCCGACAATCATTCTGGAAAGCATTGACAAGCAATTATTAGGACAAGTTGCGGCAAAAATACGTTCACTGCGTGCTCCGGAACCTTACAAAGGAAAGGGTATCAAGTTCGTAGGTGAAGTGTTAAGAAGAAAAGCAGGTAAATCAGCAGCTAAAAAATAATAAGTCATGGCAGGAAGTAAGTTATCTCGCAGAGAGCGAATTAAAAAAGGCATCAGACGTAGGTTGGCTGGTTCTACTGAGCGCCCACGTTTGTCAGTATACAGAAGCAATAAGGGCATTTATGCTCAGGTTATTGATGACACTACAGGTAAAACTCTTGTGGCTGCATCTTCGTTATCAAAGGAGTTTTCAGCAACCGGAAATAAAGTTGAACAGTCTAAAGCTGTTGGTAAACTTGTAGCAGAAAAGGCTGTTGCTGCCGGTATCACGCAGGTGGTATTTGATAGAAATGGTTATTTGTATCACGGACGCGTTAAATCCCTTGCAGAAGGTGCACGTGAAGGTGGTCTGAATTTTTAATCTGAAGAAATAGATGTCAACGATCAATATAAAAAGAGTAAAATCAAGCGAAATCGAATTAAAAGATCGCTTAGTTAGCATACAACGCGTTGCGAAGGTTACCAAAGGGGGCCGTACATTCAGTTTCTCAGCTATCGTGGTAGTTGGTGATGAGAATGGAGTAGTGGGTTACGGACTAGGAAAGGCCAAGGAAGTAACTGAAGCGATTGCGAAAGGCATTGATGATGCTAAGAAAAATCTGGTAAAAGTTCCTGTTATCAACGGAACAGTACCTCATGAACAATACGGAAAATTTTCAGGTGGTTTTGTACTTATCAAACCAGCTTCAAACGGTACAGGAGTTATCGCCGGTGGTGCGATGCGTGCGGTACTTGAAAGCGCCGGCGTTCATAACGTGTTAGCAAAATCTAAAGGATCATCTAACCCTCACAACGTAGTGAAGGCAACAGTTGCAGCATTGGCTCAGATGCGTGATGCTTATACTGTAGCTCAGCAGCGTGGTGTGGATCTTAGTAAAGTTTTTAACGGATAAAGTATCATGGCGAAAATTAAGATCACTCAGATTAAAAGCGTTATCGACAGAAGCGAGCGCCAGAAGAGAACTATGCAGGCTCTTGGTTTAGGTAAGATAAACCAGGCTGTAGAAGTTGAAGCTACCCCGTCTATCGTCGGGATGGTAAGGAAAGTTAATCATCTAGTAGCAGTAGAAAGTATTTAATCATGAACTTAAGTAATTTGAAACCTGCAGAAGGTTCAACAAAAAATAAGAAACGTATAGGAAGAGGTACCGGTTCAGGCCGTGGTGGTACTTCAACCCGCGGTCATAAAGGTGCGGGTTCACGCTCAGGGACTTCTTCAAAAGTGGGTTTTGAAGGTGGCCAGATGCCTTTGCAACGTCGTGTTCCTAAGGTTGGGTTTAAGAATATCAATCGTGTGGAGTATGTGGGTATCAACCTCGATGTTCTGCAAACCCTTGCCGAGAAGTTTAGCCTGACCAGTATCGACTTCAGTACACTCAGAGAACACGGCCTGGTTTCCAAGAACGATCTGGTTAAGATCCTTGGAAGAGGCGAAGTAACAAGTAAACTCGAAGTTACAGCCCATGCTTTTACAGCTTCTGCACAGAAGGCTATTGAAGCTGCTGGTGGTGCTGTTGTTAAAATGTAATTAATGAAGAAGTTATTCACTACCCTTTCCAATATCTGGAAAATTGAAGACTTAAGAGTGCGTATTTTAAACACACTCTTATTTCTTTTAGTTTACCGCGTGGGATCCTTTATTACACTTCCGGGTGTAAATGCAAATGTGCTGGACAACAATGCAAGAGAAGGACTCCTTGGTTTATTAAACATGTTTGCGGGCGGATCTTTCTCAAGGGCTTCTATTTTTGCCCTCGGAGTGATGCCGTATATCTCAGCATCTATCGTTGTTCAGCTTTTGGGTATTGCAGTACCGACCTTCCAGAAGATGCAGAAGGAAGGAGAGAGCGGTAGAAAGAAACTGAATCAGATAACGAGATATCTGACGGTAGCCATCACCCTGCTACAGGGAGTTGGATATGTACGGACTCAGATCCCTCACGACGCTCAGATGCTGAGCGAACCTCTGTTTTCAATTTCTTCTATGTTCATTCTTACTGCGGGTACACTGTTTGTAATGTGGTTGGGGGAAAAGATAACTGATAAGGGAATTGGAAACGGAATATCACTGATCATTATGGTGGGCATCATCGCCCAGCTTCCGGGTGCTTTTATAGCTGAGCTGGACTCACGTCTTGCCGGCGCCGGAATTATTCCTTTCATTGTTGAATTGATAGCGTTGTTCTTTGTTGTAATTTTTACTATTCTTATTGTACAGGGAGTGAGAAAGATTCCAGTGCAATACGCGAAGAAGATTGTTGGAAATAAACAATACGGGGGTGTCAGACAGTATATTCCGTTAAAAGTTAATGCGGCGGGCGTTATGCCGATCATCTTTGCACAGGCGCTCATGTTTATCCCAATGAGTATAGGCCAGTTTTTCCCTGGAGCACAGGGACCGGTCCTTGCAGCATTGACGAATTATACGTCGCCTGCTTATAACATAACTTTTGCCGTCCTGATTATTGCATTTACATTCTTCTACACGGCAATTACTGTAAATCCGGTTCAAATGTCGGATGATATGAAGAAGAATGGAGGATTTGTTCCCGGGATCAAACCAGGGAAGGTGACTGGCGATTACATTGATGCTGTTATTTCAAAGATAACATTGCCAGGCTCGATATTTCTTGCAATCATTGCTATTATGCCTTCGCTTGCGATTGTGCTTGGAGTAAATAGTAACTTTGCCCATTTTTATGGTGGAACATCGTTGCTTATTCTTGTCGGTGTAGTGCTTGATACATTGCAACAGATTGAGAGTCATTTATTGATGCGTCACTATGACGGATTAATGAAAACCGGCAGGTTGAGGGGACGCACTCCTGTTTCCGGCGGTACTACAGGTCCTGTACTTTAATATTAACATGTCAAAGGTAAATTTTAAGACAGAAGAGGAAATTGGGCTTATAGGGGCCAGTGCTTCACTTCTTTCACAAACCCTGGGCGAATTAGCAAAACTAATTCGCCCAGGTATAAAAACCATAGAAATTAATAACCTGGCGGATACCTATATCAGAGATCATGGTGGTATTCCTGCTTTTCTTAATTTCAATGGTTTTCCTTATTCTGTATGTATTTCAACTAACGACCGGATTGTTCACGGCTTTCCGGGAGACGATGAGCTGAAAGAGGGAGATATCATTTCCGTTGACTGCGGTGTTAAGCTGAATAATTTTGTTAGTGATTCGGCGTTTACTTTTGCAGTTGGTGAAATTGCTCCGGAAGTAGCCCAACTTCTGAGGGTTACACGTGAGTGTCTTGACCGTGGTGTTGCGAAAGCAGTGGTAGGTATGCGCATTGGCGACATTGCTTATGCTGTCCAGGAGCATGCTGAAAAACATGGTTACGGAGTTGTAAAGGAACTGGTTGGTCATGGCGTGGGATATTCTATCCATGAGAAGCCGGAGGTTCCTAATTATGGCAAAAGAGGCACTGGCATGAAGCTGGAAGAAGGAATGGTGATCGCTATTGAGCCAATGATAAATCTTGGCAGAGCGGGTGTTAAATTCTGGAAAGATGGCTGGACGGTCAGTACGGTTGACGGTAAGCCTTCCGCACATTTTGAGCATACCGTGGCCGTAAGAAAAGGGCAGCCTGAAGTGCTTTCAACTTTCGAGCATATTGATGCAGTATTGAATTCTGCTACTTAATATGCAAATTATCAGAAAAATACGGAAAGAAGATATAAATTAAAATTTTTTATTTAATTTTGCAACCCCAAATGTTGGGGGATAATTAAATAGAAATCAATAAAATATGGCTAAACAAGCCTCTATTGAACAAGACGGTATCATAAAGGAAGCGTTGTCTAATGCAATGTTCAGAGTAGAACTTGAAAACGGGCATGAAATTATTGCTCACATTTCAGGTAAAATGCGGATGCATTATATTAAGATCTTACCTGGTGACAAAGTGAAACTCGAGATGTCTCCTTATGATCTGACCAAAGGCAGAATTACTTACAGATATAAATAAGATGAAAGTTAGAGCATCCATAAAGAAGCGTAGCGCTGATTGCA
>JBQGEO010000320.1:0-2737 GCA_052039655.1 Pararcticibacter sp. | reverse complement strand
ATCGCCGGAATCGTAATAACAGGAGGGGGGGCCCAACTGAAACACCTGCCGCAACTGGTGGAGTATGTGACAGGCTTAGACTGCCGCGTCGGTTATCCGAATGAGCATCTTGCAAAGAATGAGGTTCTGCCTAAGAATATTTATGACGACCTGAAAAGTCCGCTTTACGCAACTGGTATAGGCTTATTAATAAAAGGTATCTGCAAGGCCGAGGAGATGGAAGAAATTATGAAGCAGCCGGGCGTTTACGTAGAAAAGCCGCAGCAGGAAAAGGCCAAAAAGAGTTTCGGGTTGTTTGAAAAGCTCTTACAAACAGGAGCCCGGTTTATTAAAGATGATATTAAAGATGAAGACTATATTAAGTGATTTTTCCACATTGAAAGAGTTTTCCACATTCTTAACAAATGTGGAAAACTAATGTGTAAAAATAGTTAATATTACAATAGTAAAAATGTATCATCACTTCAAATCTACTTGATTGACTAATAACGATATGCAGTTTGAAATGTTAAAAGAGAAATCATCAATTATCAAGGTAATTGGTGTCGGCGGCGGCGGAGGTAATGCCGTGAATCATATGTACAGGCAGGGAATTACCGGTGTTGACTTCATAATCTGTAATACCGATGCACAGGCTTTGGAGTTAAGTCCGATTCCGAATAAGGTCCAGTTGGGTGCGAGTCTGACAGAAGGGATGGGTGCCGGGTCTATGCCTGAGGTAGGAAAGAATTCTGCTATCGAAAATATAGAGGACATTAAAAGGATGCTGGGAAGTACCACCAAGATGCTGTTTATAACAGCGGGAATGGGAGGTGGTACAGGTACCGGTGCAAGCCCGATCATCGCTAAAGCGGCGAAAGAGCTGGATATACTGACTGTTGGAATTATAACAACTCCTTTTTCCTTTGAAGGGAAACGCCGTAAGATGCAGGCAGAAGAGGGACTTGAAGAATTAAAGAAGTATGTAGATTCATACCTTGTAATTTCGAACGACCGTCTTCGTGAGATCTTCGGAAATCTCACTTTAAGCGCTGCCTTCGCCCAGGCAGACGATATACTGACAACGGCAGCGAAAGGTATCGCAGAGATCATTACTATCCCCGGATATATAAATGTTGACTTTAAAGATGTGCGCACTGTTATGAATAACAGTGGTGTCGCAATCATGGGAAGTTATTCTGCAGAAGGGGAGAACCGAGCTCTTCGTGCTGTAGAGGGAGCTCTCGCATCACCATTGCTTAAGGATAACGAAATTGAAGGTGCGCGGTATATCCTGCTGAATATCAGTTCAGGATCTAAAGAGGTCTCAATGGATGAGGTGAGCATTATCACAGATTACATTCAGGAGGAAGCCGGACTTGCGGCAGACCTGATATGGGGTAACTGTATAGATGAGTCTCTTGATGATAAGTTGTCGGTCACTATTATTGCTACTGGTTTCCAGACTAAAGAAGAGCGGGATATAGAGAAGAATAACCAGAAAAAGGTTTCGATGCTGACACCCGAGAACGCGCCCATGGTGAGGCCTGTGAATGCTTTCATACAGCCGGACCCTGAACCCACGAATCCTGGTCCGGAGCCTGAGCAGCCAAAATATTCTGCACAAGTGCAGGCTGATCTGTTCGGTGGAATGTTCGCTAAAAAATCAGAAGAAAAGAAAGCTGCAGAATCTAAAGTTATCAGGCATACCCTGCATGATGAAGAACCTCCGCAACAGGAACCGACTTTTGAATTTGATATAAAGATTGCAGAATCTGAATTTGAATTTAACGAGCCAGTACATAATGAAATGCCTCCGGTCCAGGAAGAGCCACCGGTTCAGCCTGAAGCGTACAATCCGGATGCAAATAAAACAGACGAGTCTATCGAAGAGCAATTGAGGAAGTCTCGCGAGAGGATACTCCGGCTTAAAGATCTCAGCATGAAGTTGCGTACTGTAAACGGTTTACAGGAGCTTGAAAACGAGCCTGCTTATAAGAGAAAACAAATGGCTCTTCAGCAGATGCCGCATTCGTCGGAGTCCCAGATCTCCCGCTTTACACTTTCTAATGAAGAAGGTATCACGGAAATCAGACCCAACAATTCTTTTTTACATGATAATGTAGACTAGATATAGGAAACAAACAAAAAAGCCCTTACGGTCCGTAAGGGCTTTTTTGTTATACATATTTCTGTTTATCAGTACTTAAACATGAAAAAGTAATTAGGCATATATTACCGGTACGTTTTTAAAATTGCTTAACTTTACGGTTTTATCTTAGTAATAACTTAAATAGTATAAAAATTGGATTTATTTGATAAGATTTCAAGGAATATGGGGCCGATCGGCCAGCACCAGAAGATGGCACATGGTTATTTTGCTTTTCCTAAACTCGAAGGTGAAATAGGGCCGCACATGAAGTTCCGCGGGAAAGATCATCTTGTTTGGAGCTTAAACAACTATCTGGGCCTTGCCAATCATCCTGAAGTGCGTGAAGTTGATGCCAAAGGAGCTGCTGAATTTGGAATGGCGTATCCTATGGGCGCACGAATGATGTCGGGGAATTCTAATCATCATGAGGCCCTGGAGAAAGATCTGGCTGAATTTGTCGGCAAACAAGATGCTTTCCTCCTTAACTACGGTTATCAGGGGATGGTGTCCATTATTGACACTATGGTTGATCGTAACGACGTAATTGTTTATGATGCGGAATCTCATGCCTGCATTATTGACGGAGTTCGTCTCCATATGGGTAAG
>JBQGEO010000319.1:0-2851 GCA_052039655.1 Pararcticibacter sp. | reverse complement strand
GGAATGGCGGAATCGGGATTTAAAAGGTTTATCGTAGGAGGAATGACCGAGTTCCTGATAGCCAGTATACAGGCAATTGCTTCAATGGCACCCGCTGCTCCCAGCAAATGCCCCGTCATTGATTTGGTAGCACTGACTTTCAGGCGTTTCTTCTTTCCCCCGAACAACTTTGCTATTGCCTTCAACTCACTTATGTCCCCTACAGGAGTAGAGGTTGCATGAGCGTTTAAGTAGTCTACATCGTCGGGCAGCAAGCCTGCATCTTCAAGGGCAAATTTCATTGCCATATAAGCCCCTTCTCCCTCCGGATGAGTTGCGGTCATATGGTAGGCATCTGCAGTCATCGCAGCACCGGCAACCTCCGCATATATTGGGGCATTTCTTGCCACAGCATGTTCATATTCTTCCAGAACAAGGGCGCCCGACCATTCACCCATTAAAAAACCATCTCTTGCAGAATCAAAGGGCCTGCAGGCTCTTTCGGGCTGATGATTTTGTACAGTCATCGCTTTCATCGCCGAAAAACCTCCAACGGATGCCGCTGTTACCGGAGCTTCGGACCCTCCTGTCAGGATCACTTTCGCTTTTCCCCATCTGATGTAATTGAGAGCATCCATGATAGCTGTATTGGAAGTAGAGCAAGCAGAAACTGTAGTGTAATTTATGCCTTTAAGACCATATTTAATGGCGATCATTCCTGAGGCCATATTAGCAATAAGCTTTGGCACAAAAAACGGACTGAATCCAGGCCTTGACATATCAGAAGCGTAATTCATAACCTGCTCTTCAAATGTAAGCATACCTCCCTGTCCCGAACCCCAGATAACGCCCGTGTCATAGGGATTCATCGATTTAAAATCAAGCCCGGAATCCCTTACTGCCTGAGCGGCTGCAGCCAGGGCGTACTGAGTAAAAGGATCTGTGCGTTTAATCTCACTGCGGTCCAGATACTCCATAGGATCAAACCCTTTAAGCTCGCATGCGATTTGCGTTCTGAATGCTGATGGATCAAACTTGGTTATCCTGCCGGCCCCGCTTTTACCTGTTACGAGATTATTCCAAAAAGCTGGAACATCATTCCCTATAGGGGTAACTGCTCCCATACCTGTTACGACTACTCGTTTCATATTAACTGCTTTTTTTTTGCAAGTGGTTGCAAATATAGGGAAAACTAATTTATTTTTGCAAGTGGTTTATTGAAGTGTATATGAGGTCGGATTGTCCCCTTAATTTTGGACTGGAAATATTTGGCGATAAATGGACTCTTCTGATTATTCGCGACTTGATGTTTTTCAACAAAAGATATTATAATGAATTTTTGATGTCGAGGGAGGGCATATCAACAAACATCCTGGCTGACAGGCTTGCGATGCTTGAAAGAGAAAAGTTTATTACGAAGCAAAAAGACGGGAAACACAAACAGAAGATAATTTACAGCCTGACAGAGAAAGGGATAGATCTTCTCCCGGTTATCATAGAAGTCGGGTTGTGGTCTGATAAGTATGCATCACATGATTTAAATCCCGGCAAAGAAATTATTCTGGGAGGAGTTAAAGAAAATAAGATGATGGGGCTGGAAAAAATGAAAGATAGGCTCTATTCTCAGCATATCAAAAAATTAGTAAAAGATTAAGCATCTCCGGTATGCGTCTGTTGACATAGGGATGTCACTAATGGTCCGTTCTTTTGTGTGGTAAAACAATAGAAATGACTCCTTTTATGCTACCTCATTATGTTGCAGTCTGGATGCAGAGCTCTGCTGATAAAACACTCTCTTTTGAGCATTTTCCGGATCATAGAAAGTACTATGAACAGATCGGAAAGCCTAATCAAACAATGTTCTATAGTCGCATATCGGGCAATCCGGGACTATTTCTTGTTCTGGCTGTATGTTCAGAAGAAGACTTCAGGAAAATCATCAGGGATGACCCTGCTGTCAAAGCCGGAATACTGAATATAATTAACGCGGTCTCCTTCCGGGAACCAGTATGGTTTTCGTGAAGTGAATTAAATTCCATTTATAATCTGTTTTAATATCAGCCATTTTCCTCTGCTAATAAAAGAAGAGCGGCCCCGGAAGAAGCAATCGATACTCCGGGACGCCGGCAGATGGTATAAGTAGCTCTCTCTTTGCTATATGTTGTATTCTAAGTGTTTGATATATAAATAAATGATACATAATTAGAACTCTATATTAGAAGTTGTCTCCGTTCATGTTTTGATTAGTACAATCTTGCAGCGCATATCCCCTATGCTGGAATGAAATATTCAGGAAGCTCTCACTTTATTGACAGACACAAAATCCTGGATTAAAACGTAACCTTTTCTCTTTTTCTCAGTAAAAAGATCAGGCAAGAAGTTTCGCCTGATGAATAATATGATACACACTTTTACCATGCTATGTCTGATCGTTCGGAAAGAATTGTATAAATATTCAAATGTTTCTGTTAAACGTTTCAGCAGAATACTTGGCTTCCTGGCCCTTTGGCTGGGCTGCGCGGCTAATATCGTACAAGCTGAGACACTGACTTCAGGGGCGGTTATTACCGGCATTGAGTTTTTTACCACTAATCCTACTACTGGAAAAGCGAAGCCTGGAGATCAGGTAACTGTCAGGTTTAATACCGTTGGTGTTACGCAAACGCCAGCAGTAATGATTGCCGGACAACCGGCTTTGGTGACAAACACTGGATCGGATACCTGGGACGCGGTTCGTACAATGACTTCAGCAGATCCTAACGGACCGGTGACGTATGCAATGTCAGTAACAGATAACCTGGGTAGCCCGGGGAGTGCCTCAGGTAATTCCAATATCACATTCAGTAGTACAGAGCCGCCCAAACCTACCGTT
>JBQGEO010000318.1:0-6652 GCA_052039655.1 Pararcticibacter sp. | reverse complement strand
CACTTGCTCTTATATTAATTATAAACCTGCAGGCGCTGGCAAGTGTATATTCACAAACTAAAGTTACACTTAGCTTTAGGTCGGCCGATTTTAAACAGGTGCTTACTGCGATTGAGAAGAAAAGCAGTTACCGGTTTGTTTACAGCGAAAGAAGGATCTCTTCGGAAAAGAAAGTGGATATCAATGTGACCGATGAAGATGTACTGACGGTTCTTGATCAGCTGCTGGATGATTCTCCCTACACTTACAATCAGTTATCTGAGCGGCTGGTTGCCATTGTTCCCAAAGGAGAGTTGTTTCATGCTGTAAAGATCAGCGGGAAGGTGCTCGATGAGGCGGGCCTGCCGCTGCCCGGAGCATCCGTTAAAGTAAAGGGTTCTACCAGTGGTGTTTCGACGGATATCAACGGAGCATTTTCTATAAATGTTCCGGATAACGCTGTTCTTGTGATATCGTATATCGGATACCAGGTTCAGGAAGTGATTGTAAAGGGGAATGAACCGCTTGCGGTAAGGCTGCTTCCCTTAAACAACAGCCTGAATGAAGTTGTGGTAGTAGGATATGGAACACAAAAGGCAGCGAACTTAACAGGTTCTGTGGCAACGGTGTCATCGAAGGTTCTGGAAAACAGGCCGCTAGCCAATTTAGCACAGGGATTACAGGGAACGATGCCGGGATTAACAGTCACAAATCCGGGTGGTTCGCCCGGCCAGGGCTCGTCCTTTCGCCTGAGAGGATTAGGAACGCTGACAGGAAAGGAAAGTCCGCTGGTCCTTGTGGACGGAGTGGTGATGGATCCCAACCTGGTAAATCCTGAAGATGTTGAGAGTGTGACAGTGCTGAAAGATGCTGCTTCTGCCGCTATTTACGGAGGACGGGGTGCATTCGGGGTGATCCTGATTAAAACTAAAAGCGGAACTGCAGGTAAGGTGAGCGTCAGTTATTCGGGAAATTATACACTTTCCCGGCCAACCAGATTGCCGGAATTCCTCAATGGGCCCGAGTATATCGGGATGTTCAGAGATGCAGTCAGAAGGGCAGGAGGAAACAGCTATAATTATACTGACGAAGATTCTATCAGAGCTGCGGCCTTCCTTGCAGATCCGGCCAATAACTTACCGGTTTATACAGATCCTGCCAACCCCAGGAAGTACAGGTATGTGGGAAGTACCGATTGGATCGATGTCTTATATCCGGGCTACCAGCCGCAACAGCAGCATAATATTTCCTTGTCGGGAGGAGAAGGAAAGACAACCTACATGGCAAGCATGGGATATTTTAACCAGGAGGGACTTTTGAAGGAGGCAAACCAGACATATGACCGGTATAACGCCACGCTGAAACTGAATAACCAGACCACAAAATGGATGGATCTTAACTTTAAGGCAACTCTGAACCATAGTGCCTATGATACTCCCAACGGCACCCAGTTTAATGATACTACATCTATAACGGGATCTTTCATTCCCACAGATCTGACTCCTCTGATGCATGTTTATCATCCCGACGGCAACTTTTACGGGCAGGGGACTTATACTAAGATGATTGCCCTGATGAAGCAGAACGGGCGTCAGAAATATGATATCAATGACGTGTGGCTGACGGGGCAGGTTATAATCAAACCACTCAGGACTGTCCGCGTGGTGGCTGACTATACATGGAACGGGTATTTTTATAACCGGACCCAGCACTATAAGGCATTTAATGAATATGGTGTAGACGGGGTCTTGCTGGGTACATATCCCTGGACCTCGCCCAGCAGACTTTACCAGACAAATAGCAGTGATACCTATTATGCCCTGAACGGTTACGCGGAGTACGAAAATACTTTTGCAGAGAGACATTACTTCAAAGCAATGGTGGGATACAATGAGGAGCTAAAAAAGAACCGCAGCTTTGGGGTTACAGTCAAGAACCTCATCGACCCGACGCTGGAGAGCCTGGTACCGAACTATGATCCCAACCCGGCTGTGAGAGGTGCTTTGTCTGAGTGGGCTGTGAGCGGTTCCTTCTTCAGGTTAAACTATATTTATGACGACAAATACCTGCTGGAAGTGAACGGGCGTTATGACGGGACTTCCCGTTTCAAACGAGGAGACCGTTATCTTTTTGTTCCTTCAGTGTCGGCCGGCTGGCGTATGTCGGAGGAGAAATTCTTTGAAAAGTGGAAGGGCTATGTCAATAACTTGAAACTTCGCGGGTCGCTGGGAACGTCAGGTAACCAGGCTACAAGTAGTCCCTACCCCTATATCGCGACAATGCCAACGGGACAAACCGGGTATGTTTTTGATAATAACCTGACCAGCCCGTATGTGGGGGCTCCCGGATTAGTAAATCCTGATTTTACCTGGGAGAAGGTACAAACCTTTAATATGGGGTTGGATGCTTCGTTCCTGAAAAACCGGCTGGGTCTGAGCTTTGATCGTTACGAACGCAAAACGAAGGATATGCTTTATGCATCGGCACCCTTGCCAGCTATACTCGGGGCAAATCCGCCGCAAAGCAACTCTGTAGATCTGAAAACAACAGGATGGGAACTTAATCTTACCTGGAATGACCGGATTGGTGAAGATTTCAGCTATAACATTGGATTCAATATCTCCGATTACACATCAAAAGTAACGAAGTTTGATCTTAACCCGACGAATCTGCTGCCAACCTCCGGCGCGCAGACTTATTACGCAGGCTACAAGCTTGGCGATCAGTGGGGATATACCACTGCGGGATTCTTTCAATCACAGGATGAGGTAAATAAATCTGCCAGCCAAAAGGAAATCTGGGGAGGAAGCTGGCTGCCGGGTGACATCCGGTATGCGGATCTTGACGGAAACGGGACTATTAACCAGGGGGACAACACCTTGCAAAACCCTGGCGACCGTCGGGTGATCGGTAACACAACCCCCCGTTATCAGTTTGGGTTAAACTTATCAGGAGAGTACAAAGGATTTGATGCCACATTGTTCTTCCAGGGCGTAATGAAAAGGGATGCCTGGCTTTATGGTACATACTTCTGGGGATTTACAGATGAATGGTCTGTCCCTCTGAAATATAACCTTGATACCTGGACTCCCGAAAACCGGGATGCGTACTATCCTGTAAATAAAATCGGCGCCTGGTATAACCAGATGGAGCAAACTAAATATCGTCAGAACGCCGCTTACGCGCGTCTTAAACAGGTTACGGTCGGATATACACTTCCAAAATCGCTGACCGGCAGAATAAAGGTAAACCGGGCGCGCTTTTATGTAACCGGACAGAACCTTTTTGAGATCACAGACCTTCATAAGGCTTTCGATCCGGAAATACTGAACGGACAAACGTATCCTCTCAGCCGTTCGATCGCCTTCGGACTTCAGGTTGGATTGTAATTTGAAATTTAGGATTATGAAAACAAAAAAGATTCTCTATATAGTCATTCTGCTTCTTCCTTTTATAGCCTGTAAGAAGGAAGGCTTTCTTGACAGATTGCCTTTAGACGCGATCAGTGAGCAGACTTATTTTAAAAATGAGAACGATCTCAAGTTGTACATCAACCGCTTCTACGACAATTTGCCGGTTCAAAGAACAAGAGACCCGCTTTCTGATTATGGAACCGATGCGCAATCGGATAATTACGCCATGGGAAATATCAATCAGTTTCTTTCCGGACAGTATGTGGTGCCGCCAAACGGAGGAGGCTGGTCTATTGATGACTGGGCCAGGATCAGAAATATTAACTTTTTCCTGAAGCGTTACAACCGCGCGGTAATAGATCAGACGCTGAAAAACTATTACGGCGGTGAAGCACATTTTTTCCGGGCTTTATTTTATTGGGAGAAGGTCAAAAGATTTGGAGCGGTGCCCTGGCTTTCAAGTGATTTGACAGACACCTCATCGATGGCCCTGTACGGCCCGAGACAGCCGCATAAGGTGGTGATGGATTCAGTGCTGGCGGATCTTGATTTTGCTGTCGGGAACGCTGCTGATGCAACAAATTCAAGTTTTACCGGCCGTATTACAAAAGATGTGGCACTGGCATTAAAAGCGAGGATCTGTTTGTGGGAAGGGACTTTCAGGAAATATCATGGACTGGGTGATGAACAGAGATTCTTACGGGAGGCCGCAACTGCCGCTGAAACACTTATGAATACCGGTCGATACCAGATATACAAAACGGGTAACCCTTCATCCGACTATTATAATCTCTTCATACAGGAAGAACTTAAAGGAAATAAAGAGAATATTCTTGCCCGCAGGTTTATCAGGGATGTGAGTATGCACAACCTTACGAGAGATATTTCAAACGTCTGGCCGGCTCTTACCAAGAATTTTGTCCGTTCATTTTTAATGAGAGACGGAAAGCCTACAGCACAGAGTACGTTATACCAGGGAGATAATACCCTGGATGATGAGCAGGCGAACCGGGATCCGAGGTTCTCACAAATCATTGCGACAAGGGGATTCTCGTTTACGAATAATACGGACGGGACGAAGGATCTGATGACTTTGCCACGGATACCGGGTGTGGTAACGGGCTACGCACTGATCAAAAATTATAGTCCGGATCCATTGCAATGGGTACAAAGCCAGTCGACCCTGGATCTGTTTATTTTCCGTTATGCAGAAACTCTTCTGATCTATGCGGAGGCAAAAGCGGAGCTGGGAGAGGCGGATCAGGCAGTGATCAACAGGACGATTAATGAAATAAGGAGCCGGGTGGGTATGGCAAATATGGTTATTGCCAATCTGGTTAAAGACCCGGATTCTGATTTTCCGGAGCTTCCGGTGCTCATAGACGAGATCAGGAGGGAGCGAAGAATTGAACTAGTCGGCGAGGGCCACAGGTTCGATGATTTGCTGAGATGGAAGGCCGGGAAGCTCCTGGAGAACCCGGAAACGATACTCGGAATGAAGTTAACTCCTGCTCTGAGAGCTCAGTATCCGGCCAGTCAGGTGAGCAATGTACAGGTGAATGGTAATTTTTATATCAGGGTTTATCCTAATGTTACGAGCAGGACATGGAACGACAAAATGTATCTGTATCCGATACCAACCGATCAGTTAACCCTCAATCCGGCTCTGTTACCTCAGAACCCAGGATGGTAATGTTTTATCTGTCAATTAATGAGATAACGATGAATACGAAATTCATATATATACTGCTCGCCGGCCTTTTGGTCTTTGCAGCGGGCTGTAAGGAAGATGATTCCTTTAGTGATAAGAAAGGGGATGTGCGGATCTATATGTCGCAGGCTGCGACCGGGAACTTTCAGAACGTAACTGTGGCCCGAAGAGCTCCGCTTCAAAGTGATACTTCGTACATGGTTGATGTTAATGCGTTCTTTGCGGGATCGGGTTATCTGAACGCTCCCGAAGATGTACGCGTGAATTTTGCTGTTGATTATTCGAAATGGGATTCAGTTAATAACGCCCGCACACAAGCAGGCCTGCCTGTTTACGAGAAAGTTCCTGACAATGTATTGTCTTTCTCTAATAGTTCATCGACCATAAAAAAGGGAATGAGCATCAGTGAAAATACCGGCTTTGCTCTTAACGGAAAGCTGATCCAGGAAGGACATCATTATATGGTTCCGGTAAGTTTAACAGAGGCTGGGGGCGGCTTTCCTGTAAACAGGGCATTGGCAACGACCTATTTTGTTCTGAATGTTACTCCTCCTGTGTATCCTGAGATCAGCAGATCGGCATGGACGATTTATAGTGTAGATTCTGAAGAAGCCAGTGGAGAAGGCCCTGATAATGGGAGGGCTATCTTTGCGCTTGACGGTAAACTCAATACATTCTGGCATACGCAATGGGATGGCGGAGAGCCTCCTCTTCCTCACCATCTCGCTATAGACATGCATGCTGTAAATACGCTTTCCGGTTTATATTTGACAGCACGTCAGAATGCTCCTAACGGAGCTCCAAAAACTGTTGTGGTTGATGTAAGTTCAGATGGTCAAAACTGGCAAAGTGCGGGTACCTTCCAACTGGCGGCGGTTAATGCGCGGCAATCTGTTTTCTTTACCCAGGCTTATTCTGTCAGGTATTTCAGGGTAACGGTAACGGCGACTAACGGAAATACCAATATCACCTTTTTTGCTGAGGTGTCTGCGTTCTAAAATATTGCCGCAGGTTTTCTGCGGCAATACTTTTTTCGGAGGATATGTGTCTTTAGTATATTGCATTAATTCTGATATTCATTGAATAATGGTTAAGCTTACCTTTCCAAAAGATTTTCTCAACCTGGTCTGTCTCTTTCTGACTTCAGGGATGTGCATAACAAATCTTTCCGGTTCGTTTGCACAGCTGGTTGACCCAAAGAGTTATGTTGTGATTCCTCCGGAATCCTCTGATTCTGAAATTATCAGGAGAGCTGCCGGAGTTGTCCCTTCAGAGCGGCAGCTGAGGTGGCAACGCCTTGAGCTAACTGCTTTCCTCCATTTTGGGGTCAACACTTTCACGAACAGGGAATGGGGGGATGGGAAAGAGGACCCTTCAATATTTAATCCGTCTGAGCTCGATGCCAGGCAATGGGTCAGGAACTGTAAGGTGGCCGGTTTTAAGCAGGTGTTCCTGACGGCTAAGCATCATGACGGGTTTTGTTTGTGGCCAAGCAAATACACGGAACATTCAGTCAAGAGCAGTCCCTGGAAGGCTGGTAAGGGGGATG
>JBQGEO010000317.1:0-2100 GCA_052039655.1 Pararcticibacter sp. | reverse complement strand
AAAACGAAGATCACTTCAAATTGAGATATTGCAAAACTTGTTAATGTAGACTTTAAATATGTAAGGTTCTTCCTTCGTTTGTGACATCAATATTTCCATGCGTCCCTTCTGATGTACTTTTTTCAGTACTTTTTATATGTTGTTGTACAAGCTGAGACACCTCCCGCTTTATTCGCTGATAGTTCTCCTGTACATCCATCTGACTTACGTTATCAATAACTGGAATGGGTTTATAGGTTATTTCCTCTCTGGCAATAGCCTTATGATCATTCTGTATCTCGGCATGAAACATCTTCAATTTTATCTTTTGATCCGGGATGTCAGCGACTATACCGACAAATTCCCCGGACGAAAGGGACGCGATCTTCGAAGCGGATATTGCCGATTCGAGTTGCGTTGATTTTGTGATTGAGGTGTCGCTGCTGTTGATATTCATACTGTTTCGGTCCTGCATGATCTTACCGAAAGTGTCTGAAAGTTTTTTAGCCGTATCACCGGTGACCTGGCCACTAATAATATTACCAACAATGCCAGCAATCACTTCAGCCTGTTCAGCACCGTAATCTTTCTTGAGCTGGCTCAGGTCCTGTACAGCAACGGTAGTGGCCACTTTATTACTTCGGGCGGTAGCGATCAGGCTGTCAATACCACCAAAATAGATAGTGGGGAACTCATCAAATATCAGACTGCTTTTAAGCTGGCCTTTGCGGTTTACGAGTTTGACCATCCTGGAAATGTACAAGGAAAGAACTGCCCCGTAAATCTGAAGCTTTTGCGGATTATTACCAACACAGACGATCTTCGGCTCATCTGGATTATTAACGTCCAGTGTAAAATCGTTCCCAGCTAGTACCCAATAGAGCTGTGGAGACGATAGCCTGGCCAGGCCGATCTTAGCCGAAGCGATCTGTCCTTCCAGTTGCTCTTTCGCTTTATTCTGAAATGCGGAAATAAAAGGATTGATTAGCACACGAATTTCATCCTCTTGCAACAAGACGGAAAACAAGTCTTCATATTCTACCTGCATCAGTTCAATCACATGCGGAAGTGTACAATACCTGCCATCTTCATATTTCTTCAGATACCAGATGATGGCGGTCAGAAAGTTGATCGGACTTTCAACAAAGAAATCGCCCTGCTTTTTGATCCAGTCGCGGTTCAGACCTAACATTATCGTCCGGCTCGCTTCGGTTGCATCCGTGATGTCTTCCATCGCTTTAGGATCAAGCGGGTTACAGCGGTGCGTGCGGTTCAGATCGTCAAAGTTGATGATATAAAATGATGGCTTGATCTTGTAATTAGCCTGATACTCCAACAATTTATTGTAAGCGATCTTTGTCAGATCGTCATACTTAAAGTCGTAGATGAACATCGAAAATCCCTTTTTTAGGTGCTGGTCAATGATGTGCCGGATTACAAAGTAGGATTTACCGGCACCAGGTGTCCCTGCGACAAGGATTCCTCGGAAGGGATTGATCACGTTGATCCAGCAATCTCTGATCTTATCTTTTAACCGGTATTTAGCCGGCAGATTGATAGAATAATCGTTTTGCAATAAGCGTTCTTCCTGCGGAAACGTTTCGCTATCTGTATTAAAAATATCCTTGCTAAGCTTTTCCCGGATGAGACGGGATAGTAAACCTCCTCCCGTCAGGATGAGAATGTAGCCCAATGAAGTGGAGCCTATATATAGTAAGGAGATCGTGATGGGCTGAAGAGCCAGGTAAAAGCATAAGGCGCTGACGAAATAAAGGCAGAGTCCGGTGATCAGGTAGATTATGATGCTCCTGATCTGTATCTTTTCTTCCTTTTTACCTTTGGTGCCAATCATCGATATGATAAGGAAAAGCAATGCTGCCAGTTTTGGCCCGTGGAAGCTGTTGAACAGTTCTGTTTTCGAAATATTGGTAATGATCCGATCTATAATCTCCGCTGTCCAACCAAATTGCACGAACATCAGGTAGCAACAGAGGTAGAAATGGATGCTGAGTATAAAAATGCTGATCAACCTGGTAAAATCGATGATCTTTCTAAGCCCTTGAATGTCTTCCCCGGTATTCATAAGATCCTGTTTATTGGTGAGTATTTTTAAATGTTATA
>JBQGEO010000316.1:0-4018 GCA_052039655.1 Pararcticibacter sp. | reverse complement strand
ATAATTCATAACTCATAACTCATAACCAAGTAACACTCATCACTTACCAGTTATTTGCTCTCTTCGAGTACTTTTGTGACGAGTTCGGCAGCTTCTTTTAACAGGATGGCAGAGTAAACTTTCAGTCCTGATTCATCGATCAGTTTTTTCGCTTCTTCGGCGTTAGTTCCCTGAAGCCTGACGATAATCGGAACGTGGATATTACCCAACTCATTATAAGCATCAATAACCCCCTGAGCTACGCGGTCGCAACGAACGATACCTCCGAAGATGTTGATCAGAATTGCTTTCACATTCGGATCCTGGAGGATAATGTTGAAAGCTGCTTTTACAGTCTGTGCATTAGCAGTACCACCTACGTCAAGGAAGTTAGCTGGTTCACCGCCTGCAAGTTTAATAATGTCCATAGTGGCCATTGCCAATCCGGCGCCATTTACCATACATCCAACATTACCGTCAAGCTTCACATAGTTGAGGTTAGACTTGCTGGCTTCAACTTCCATCGGATCCTCTTCCGTGATATCCCTTAGTTCAGCATAATCTTTATGGCGGAAAAGTCCGTTGTCGTCGAGGTTGACTTTAGCATCAACAGCGAGGATTTTATTGTCTGAGGTTTTCAGCACAGGGTTGATCTCGAACAAAGAGGAATCAGTTCCTTCGTATGCTTTGTAAAGAGCGGCCACGAACTTGGTCATATCTTTGAACGCATCACCGCTCAGGCCAAGATTGAAAGCAATCCGGTTTGCCTGAAACGGACGGAGCCCTACCTTCGGATCGATCTCCTCTTTGAAGATCAGGTGAGGAGTGGTCTCTGCCACGTGCTCGATGTCCATTCCGCCTTCGGTAGAATACATGATAATATTCCGGCCCTTTCCGCGGTCGAGCAGCACGCTCATATAGAATTCCTTAGGATCAGACTCTCCCGGATAGTAAACATCCTGGGCAACTAATACTTTGTTGACCTTCTTGCCTTCCTGCCCGGTTTGCGGAGTAACCAGTTGCATCCCAATGATCTGTTCCGATCTTTCCTTTACTTCATCAAGATTTTTGGCCAGCTTTACGCCGCCCCCTTTGCCGCGCCCCCCGGCATGGATCTGTGCTTTTACAACAACCCAATCCGAATTGAAATCTTCTTTAAGCTTTTTAGCCGCTTCTACAGCCTGTTCCGGCGTGTCAGCAACGATTCCTTCCTGAACCCTGACACCGAAGCTTTTTAGAATGGCCTTGCCTTGATATTCGTGAATATTCATTGTTTTGATAGTTTGCAGACGGTAAAACTAACAGTTTTTTTTTATTAGAAAGCTATCAACCCCTAGCTTTTAGCAATTAGCTAAAAAAATTACATTTAAGAAAGGCTTTCGGCTTTCAGCAGTCAGTTTTGGCAATTAGCTTTCAGCTATCGGCAATCAGCTTTCAGCTATTGGCTATTAGCTTTCAGCTAAAGACTACATTAAGGAAAGTAGAATGCAAACTCTTACTCAGAAGGCTAATAGCCAATAGCCAACCCCCAATTGCCACAAACCACGTCTTAACGCAGTTTCAGAAGCTGATTGCCGATAGCTGAAAGCTGATAGCCCAAAGCTAATTGCCAACACCCAACACCCTACAGCCAATTAGCGATAGCTAATTAAATTCCTTACTTTCGCATCATGCTTCAGGCGAAAGAAATTCATAAAGCTTACGGACAACTGGAAATACTGAAGGGCGTTGATCTTGAGGTAAAAAAAGGAGAGATTGTAACGATACTGGGGGCTTCCGGTGCCGGAAAGAGTACCCTCCTTCATATTCTCGGGACTCTTGATAAACAGGACAGGGGAGAAGTAGTTATAAACGGGACCAGCATTTCTTCTTTATCAGCTGCAAGACTGAGCGCTTTCCGCAACCAGGAGATCGGCTTCATTTTCCAGTTCCACCATTTACTGCCCGAATTTACAGCGTTGGAAAATGTCTGTATACCAGCCTTCATCTCGGGAAAAGGGAAAAAAGATTCGGAGGTTCGGGGAAGAGAGTTATTGGGCATGCTGGGGCTTGAGCACCGGGCAGAGCACAAACCGTCTGAGTTGTCCGGGGGAGAGCAGCAAAGGGTTGCCGTCGCCAGGGCACTGATAAATCAACCTTCCATTATCATGGCAGATGAACCTTCAGGGAATCTTGATTCGGAAAACGCCAGGAGCCTTCACGTGCTGTTCACTGAGTTGCGGGATAAGTTTTTACAGACCTTTATTATCGTAACCCATAACGAGCATCTGGCCGAGATGGCCGATAGAAAGGTAATTATGAAAGACGGGTTAATCATTAGCGGAACATAAAGTGAATATTCTTATTACTGCGGCTTCTACCGCCCAGGCATATCAGCTTCTCGGATTACTGGGTTTGGAAAACAATGTGACTCTGGCAGATTCTTTCGATCTTCCGGCCTTTATGCTTAAAAATAAAAAGTTCATGAAGATCCCTCCGGGCGATTCCAATACTTTTGCGCATGAGCTTCTTACAGCCTGCCTTGACCTCGGCATAAACAGGGTTTTCGCCTTGCGTCCGGCTGAAGTCAGAGCCCTGGCAGAGGCACGCACCTTGTTTTCAGAATATGAAATTGACGTAATGGTGCCCCCGCTTTTTCTGGTTGAACAATTGCAAATGAAGAGCAGCCCGGGCACAATTGTGATTAAAGACCTTAAAACGGGTCATTTGTCCCTTCCCGAAAGCGCCGATTATGGCGTATTTTTGGTGAACGAAGAAGGTAATGATACCCAGATCTCTATTTTTACAGCTAGCTAATGTTATTATATTCAGATTTAGATCCTTCTAAGAAAGCCTTTGTTTTTGAACTCGACAATGTTCTTTACCCGGAGCGTGATTATTTGCTGCAGGTATATTACCTTTTTGCCAACTTTCTGGAATATACAGAAACCTATCCTGCCGCTAAAGACCTGACAGAATTCTTTAAAAAAGCATATGAGCATGCGGGTTCCCATCTCATTTTTGATAAAGCTGCTGAAGCTTTTGGATTTGATAAAAAATACAGGGAAAATTTTGAGAGGCTGCACAGGCAGGCGAAGCTTCCTTTGAAGTTGCTGCTTTTTGAAGATATAGTAAAGCTGCTTCAGGACATTGTAGTCGACAGGAAGGAAATCTTTATTGTAACGGCTGGCGATCCGGTGCAACAGTTGAATAAAATCAGGCATATTGACTGGCATGGGCTCGAAAAATACCTGAGAGTATATTTTGCAGATGAGGTGAACCCTAAACCCTCTCCCGACGTATTAAGTAATATTCTGAACAGCAATAATCTGGAAACAGGAGAGGTGTTGGTAGCAGGAGTAAGTCAGTTGGACAAAATTTTTGCCCAAAATGCAGGCGTCGATTTTGTTAGAGTCTGAAAATAAGCTACCTTGACTTAGTTTTATTAAATAGAATACCGATGCATATTGATACAAATCAGTCGTTTTTAAAGTTCCTTTTACTTCTTTTTATTGCTCCTGTAGTCCTTGCCGGTTGTAAGAAGAATAACCATAAAGATGAGATTGACCAGGAAACTCTTCTTAAAGATTCGGTTTACCTGTATACCCAGGAAGTGTATCTGTGGCAGGATGCGCTGCCTGCGAATTTCAATCCGCAGAATTATAGTACGGCAGAAGATGTTCTTACGGCATTAAAGCAATATAAAAAGGGATCAGACGGTCAACCTGTTGATCATTACAGCTTCCTTGACAGGGAAGGAGCAGTAGCCGGAGAAATCCAGGACGGAGTATTAGGCGACTTCGGGCTTGATATTCGTTATGAGTCGGACCCGGCAGATTTAAGAGTAAAGCTGGTATATGAGGGATCACCTGCCGGGAATGCCGGTATCCAGAGAAGCTGGAGAATAGTGAAAGTCAACGGCAACGCTGCAATTGACTATAATACTATGAAGTCGCAGAACTTTAAATTTATCCTCGACGCGCTGAATGCAAAGTCTATCACTTTGACCCTTCAGAAGCCCGACGGTACACAAATTGACAAAACGCTAAACAGTAATATA
>JBQGEO010000315.1:0-10459 GCA_052039655.1 Pararcticibacter sp. | reverse complement strand
GCGGATGGTTCGCATCTTACGGCGATAAAAAATGCGCTGACAGCCGGCTGTAAATGGATACAGCTCAGGGTAAAGGATGAACCGGAAGCCAGTATCCTTGCTTCTGCTGCGAAGGCTGCTTCCCTGTGCAAAGCTTTCGGGGCGAAGCTTATCATTAACGACTATCCTGAGATCGCGCTGAAAGCCGGTGCAGACGGGGTACACCTGGGACTGGATGACACGCCCGTAAGGGAGGCCAGGGCTATTACAGGAACCCGGCTGATTATTGGCGGCACAGCCAACACTTTTGCTCATGTGCTTCAGCGGGCGGCTGAAGGGGCTGACTATGTAGGTCTGGGGCCTTATCGCTTTACTACCACTAAAAAGCGGCTGAGCCCTGTTCTGGGCATTGAGGGCTACCAATCGATCATGCAGCAGGCACACGAATCGGGCATTGGTCTGCCTGTGATCGCCATTGGCGGAATCGAGGTTGATGATGTTCCCCTCATTATGAAAACGGGCGTTTATGGGATAGCCGTTTCGGGTGCCGTCACTCACGCGGCAGACCGACTGCAGACGGTGAAGCGCATGTACGATTTAATTTTCTGAATATGTTACAGATAGCAGATACTACCTTTCATTCCAGGCTGTTCACCGGGACCGGCAAATTCAGCTCATCCGCCATAATGGAAGATGCGCTATTGGCTTCAGGTTCTGAGCTGGTTACCGTGGCCCTCAAACGGGTGGATATGAAGAGCCATGACACTAATGACATTTTAACTCATCTCAACCATCCGCATATCCGTTTGCTGCCTAATACTTCTGGAGTACGCAATGCGCGGGAAGCTGTATTTGCAGCCCAGCTGGCGCGCGAAGCGCTGGAAACTAACTGGATCAAACTGGAAATACACCCCGACCCGAAATACCTGATGCCCGACCCTGTTGAGACACAAAAAGCTACTGAAGAGCTGGCCGGCATGGGCTTCATTGTGCTGCCCTACATCCATGCTGATCCGGTGTTATGCAAACGCCTTGAAGATGCAGGCACCGCAGCAGTGATGCCCCTGGGTTCGCCTATAGGAAGCAACAAGGGGCTGAAAACAATTGATTTCCTGGAGATCATCATTGACCAGAGCCGCGTACCGGTGATTATTGATGCCGGCATCGGTTCGCCTTCTGATGCTGCCAAAGCGATGGAGATAGGGGCTGATGCTGTTTTGGTGAATACAGCCATAGCAGTATCCGGCAAGCCGGCACAAATGGCAGAGGCCTTCAAACTGGCCGTTGAAGCCGGAAGGATGGCTTATGAAGCAAGGTTGGGCATGAAAGTTTCACACGCGGTTGCCAGCAGCCCGCTAACATCTTTCCTGGATGAGTAATTTCACCGATGTTTTCAGAGCTTACAACTGGGATGAAGCCAGGTTAAGCATTTATACTAAAACAGGCGACGATGTTTTGAAAGCGCTGTCGGCAAGCAAGCGAACGCTTGAGGATTTCAAAGCGCTGGTATCGCCCGCTGCTGCGCCTTACCTGGAACAGATGGCCCAGCTAAGTCAGCAGTTAACGCGGAAACGATTTGGCAATGTGATCCAGATGTATGTACCGCTCTATTTATCCAACGAGTGTAACAATATCTGTACGTACTGCGGCTTCAGTTACGACAATGCCATGAGACGCAGAACCCTCTCGCCTATGGAAATCATGCAGGAAGTGGCTGTTATTAAACAGATGGGATATGATCATGTGCTGCTGGTAACCGGCGAAGCTAACCAAACAGTTCATGTTGATTATTTCAGGAAGGTGCTCGGGCTGCTCCGTCCTCATTTTTCGCACATCTCTATGGAAGTACAGCCACTCGGCACAGAGGATTACGCTGAGTTAATCAGGCATGGCCTGAATACTGTGCTTGTTTACCAGGAAACCTACCATGAGGATGATTACCGTAAACATCATCCTAAAGGCAAAAAATCTAACTTCCGTTACCGCCTGGAAACTCCGGACAGGCTGGGTATGGCCGGTATACATAAAATGGGTTTAGGGGTTCTGATCGGGCTGGAAGACTGGCGCACGGATTCGTTCTTCACGGCCCTCCACCTGGATTACCTGGAAAAGAGGTACTGGCAGAGCAGATACAGCCTTTCTTTCCCACGCTTGCGACCTTTCAGCGGAGGGCTGGAACCTAAGGTGGAAATGAATGACCGAGAACTGGTGCAGCTGATCTGCGCTTACCGGATTTTTAACGAGGAGGCAGAATTGTCTGTCTCTACGCGTGAGTCGCCTGAGTTCCGAAACAACATTATCCGGCTGGGTGTTACCACCATGAGTGCCGGATCGAAAACCAACCCGGGAGGCTACGCTGTTGAACCGGCGTCGTTAGAACAGTTTGAAATATCCGATGAACGCAGCCCGGAAGAAATTGCACACGTGATCCGGGCACAGGGTTACGAGCCGGTGTGGAAAGACTGGGATAATTGTTTAACCTATTAAGCAGATCCTGATGTTTGAAACAGAAGAACTGAAACGTTATAGCCGTCAGCTTATCCTCCGTGAACTGGGAATGAAGGGGCAGCAAAAGCTGAAGAAGGCCAGGATACTGATGGTGGGCGCCGGAGGACTGGGATGCCCGGTACTGCAGTACCTGGTGGCTGCGGGAGCAGGTACAGTGGGTATTGCCGACGATGATGTGGTGGATATCAGCAACCTGCACCGCCAGATATTATATACGATACACGATGCGGGAATCAATAAATCGCTGGCGGCTAAAGAAAAGCTCGGATTGCTTAATCCCTGGGTGGAAATCAAGTCCTTCCCCGAACGCCTGACTGAACACAACATCCAGGACATCATCCGGCAATATGACCTGGTGATTGACGGATCGGACAACTTCCCTACCCGTTATCTGGTTAATGACACCTGTGTGGCTTTGAACAAGCCACTGATTTCCGGTTCTGTTTTCAGGTTCGAAGGCCAGGTTTCGGTATTCAATTACCTGGGCGGGCCTGATTACCGGGACTTATATCCTGAAGCGCCGGATCCGGGCGAAGTACCTGATTGTGGAGAGACAGGGGTTATTGGAGTACTGCCGGGAATGGTGGGTACCTTTATGGCAAATGAAGCTATTAAAGTGATCTGCGGAATGGGAGAAGTATTATCAGGAAAATTGTTAACCATTGATGCGCTTGACTGCGGGGTCAGGGTATTCAACTTTGCCAAAACGAAACGGGAGGTGCTGCCGCCAAAGCAGGCGGAGCCGGTCTGCCGCGTGTCTACCATCCAGGAGATTGATGCAGCGCAGCTGGAAACCTGGCTCGGAAGTAGTGAGGAAGAGGTGACCCTGGTGGATGTGCGGGAAGCTTACGAATTTGAAGAGTATAATATCGGAGGCATTAACATTCCTCTTTACGAGCTTGCCGCCCGGTACAGAAGTTTACCCAAAAGCAAAAAACTGGTGTTCTGCTGCCAGACGGGACAGCGCAGCAGAATAGCGATCAACGTGCTAAGGCCTCTTCTTAAAGCTGAGTTATATAACCTGAAAGGAGGCATTTATGTATAGGGAACCATCAGAAATCTTCAAATAAAAAAAACCAAGTATTTATACGCGTGTTTATCCAGGTATATATCACATTTCTACAGATATAGTTTTATAGATTTTGTTCCCCGCACTTCCTGCGGGGATTTTTTCTTTAATCCAGGACTATTGCGTGTAACGCGAAGCCGGGTCTTTACCGTACAGGCTTGTAAATTGACGAATATGATACGTTATATGATGGTTACGGTTGCAGCGATTGCTCTCAGCAGCTGCAAACCAAAAGAGGAATACTCCCGGCTGATCAGGGATTGTCCGGAAGAGAAGATCATAAACAAAATGCCCGGTGCCGGAAAAAAGGAACAGCCTGACTCCTATTTTATCTATAAAGGAGAGAGGCGGGAAATTAGTGAGTTTGATCCCGCATGGATCAAAAAGCACTGCGATGTAAAAGAAACAGTTGTATACTAAAACCTTCTTTATTTAATCGAATACCAGCAAGAAGCTGTTCATAAAGAGTAAAGGGCCCTTTGAGAGGCCCTTTATTTTAATCATTAAAGAAGAATAAGATTTAGGAAAGGTTGATTTAGCTTTACATGCCGAATATTTCCTGAAGCTTTTTATCCAGGGCTTCGCCACGCAGGTATTTCGCAATTATTTTCCCGCTCGGGTCAATCAGGAAATTCATCGGGATGGCTTTTATTTCGTAAAGAACACCTGCCTCATTTTCCCAGCCTTTGAGATCGCTGACCTGAGTCCAGGTAAGTTTATCATCGCTGATCGCTTTGAGCCATTTGGCTTTGTCGGCCGGCTTATCTAATGAGACTCCCAGTATTTCGAATTTGCCTGTGGGCTTGTATTTTTCATATGCTTTTACCAGGTTGGGATTTTCGCGCCGGCATGGTGCACACCAGGATGCCCAGAAGTCCAGTAAAACATATTTACCTCTGAAGTCAGACAACTTAACCAGTTTGCCATTCACATCGGGCTGCGTAAAATCAGCTGCTTCTACGCCCTCCTGCGTTTTCTTCATTTTAGCAATCTTCTCTGCTACCTGTTTCCCTAAACCGGTGTTTCTCATACTTTCGCTCATTGCCAAAAATTCTTTCTCCTTTGCAACGGCGTCGAAATCGTCGGGCGGAATAGTTGAGTTAAAGGCCATCAGCGCCATATAACTATCCGGATTTTTTTTCACATAATCCATCTTTGCGGCTATGATATCGTCATGTATCTCAGCAGCGCGATCATCAAGTGTTTTAATGTATTCCCGGTCCTGCTTTTTCTCCTCCGGCTGATCTTTGTACTCTTTTTCAAGTACCTTATACCTGTCGTAAATAGGCTTGAGCATTGCGTCTACCCGTTTGCTTTCAAGATTAAGCGGGGAGACTACTGTCGCATTTGCAGCTGAATCTTTCGAACTGATAGTTATTGCTGTATTGTTAAGTAAAAAGGGCAGCACATCATATTTGACTCCTTTTTTGGGGTCATCAGGTGTATCGTTGTGTTTTAATCTGATATGCGCCTCAATTGGATACGGCACAGAGCCTTTGAAAACAAATCTTCCCTTATTAAGGTAAACAGAGTCTTCATAAAGCTTCCCGTCGATCCTCTTTCTTAAAAAAGCCTTTGCCGGCTTGTCAATTTTGCCAATTGTACCGGTAATGGTATAACCTTCCTGTGCCGAAACAAAGGCTGGAAGTGCGGCGCACAGCGCAAGTATAATTCTCTTTTTCATATTATTTTTTCGGTTTGCCTGACCTGTTGAGCAGGCTGTTGTAGAGTTTCCTGTCTTTAAGTATTTCGATGGCTGTGAGATAACTACGGTTGGCGGCGTTACGGACCGGCACTATAAAATCGCTTCCATTATAGATCGATGATGCAATCTCGGCTTTAAGCTCGATACCTATCGCTTCATATGCCGCGGTGTTGGATGCCGGCGGCATTTCTACATGGTGCTTTACTGCGAGGGCCGTGATATCGTCATACATACGCTGAGAAATAGGGAAGCTGTTAAGAAAATCGTTGAATTGGGGGTAATTCTTCAATATGTCAGCCCGGTTACTCTGTACATAATCAAATGCAACCCTCGTCATAATGCCCGACAACATGAGACGCGACATCCAGTTGCTGTACATGTTGGTGTCTATTGGTACAAACTTATCGGGCATAATACCCCCGCCGCCGTATACAGGCCTTTTGGTTTCAAGTGTGAAGACCTTAAGGGAATCTGCAAATTTCACGTGTCCTTCTTCCGTAAGTTCACGGGAAGACATTCTTTGCCTGAAATCGTCAAAATATTCTGAGTTCCCTTTCGTGTAGGGCCTTTGGATAGACCGGCCTGAAGGAGTATAATACCGGGCGCCGGTGAGCTGCATCACAGAACCGTCTGATAGCGGAACGGGCTTTTGCATCAAGCCTTTGCCGAAGCTTCTGCGGCCCACTATAACAGCTCTGTCCCAATCCTGCAGGGCACCGGTGGTTATTTCCGCAGCAGAGGCGGTCGATTCATCGATTAACACCACCATTTCTCCCTTGTAGAACTGGCCGTAGCCACCCGTGTAGTAGTAATCCTTCCCTCCTATATTGGGCACAGAGTAGAAAACCATTTTCTCTTTTGGCAAAAATTCGTCTACCACGCCGATGGCCGACTGAACGTATCCGCCCCCGTTGCTCTGCAGGTCGAGGATCAACTTCTTCATTCCCTGCCCGATGAGCGATTTCAACGCGGCATCCATCTCCCTGCGCGTCGACTCGCCGAAGACCGATAATGAGATGTACCCGATCTCTTTGTCGACCATGTAGGCAGCCTTTATGCTCTTGTCGAGGATCCGTGCTCTGGTAAGCTTAAAGGTCAGAGGTTGCGTCAGGCCTCTTCTTTGCACTTCGAGCGCTACTGTGGAACCCGATGCCCCCCGAAGCATCTTCATCACATCCTGGTTCTTGAGATTAACACCATAGATCGGCTTTCCATCTACCTTCGTAATGCGGTCGCCGGTCTGCAGTCCGGATTTCATGGCAGGTCCGTCATTCGTGATGCCGGTAACGAACGTGCTGTCGTTCATCATGGCAAAGGATATACCGATGCCCGTAAAGCTGCCAGTCATACTTTGCTGCATAGCTTCAGCCTCTTCCCTGCTGGTATAGCGGGAATGCGGATCCAGGCTCGAAATCATAGCTTTGATCGCCTCGTCGACGAGATGCTCTTCATTTACCTGATCTACATAGTTTTCGCGGATGAGCTTTAATGCTTCTTCCAGCTTATATTTCGGATTCATCTGAGCCTGGCTATTTAAGCCGATGGTCAAAAACGCCCCGCAAACGAGTAACTTATATTTTCTTCGAATCACTATACTTATTTTTGATTTTTGATCATATCGACGGCAATACTCAGCTCATCGAGCAATTTACTGGGGCTACCAGAGTAACCTTCCGAGGTGTATTTCACGACACCGTTCTGAACGATGATCTTGCGGGGAATTCCGGAAGACTTAAAAAGGGGGATCAAGCTCCTGTAGACCATGTCCTGCTCGCCAGTGGCACTATTCACAGCATCATGCAGGAGATTAAACCGGAAGCCTGACTGTCTTACATAATTAACAGACTTAGTCTTGTAGTCTCCACTTTGCATAGTTCCGATAAAATACACCAGCACATCCGGATCTTTTGCAAATTTGTCGACCACAAGCTGCATTCCGGGGAAGGCCATAATGCAGGGCCGGCACCAGGTTGCCCAAAAATCGATGATCACAATCTTGTCTTTCCAGTCGGCCGACCGGACGATCTTACCATCCGCATCTTCCAATTCAAAGCTCTTGTAGGGGAAGTTCACCATCCCTTCTTTTACATGAGCCACCAGTTCGCGGCTTTCGTCGCCGGACCGTAAGGAGTTGAAGTATCGTTCATATCCTGATGCATCGTTATTATTGTTGGCCAGATACATCTCCTTTAGTTTTGTCATCATCCCCGGCGTAAGGGCGTTTGCCTTAGCACTCATTTCCAGCAGAGGAAGTATTGATTTGGTATCTCCCAGCTTTTCGAGCACGTTCAGGTGGATGTCATTCAGATCAGCATTACTGTACTGTCCTTTTTCGGAAAGCAGTTTAAAGCTTTCAGCAGCACGGTTATAATTCCTGGTCTTATTCTGAAGAAAGATGAGGGTAAACAGGCGGTCGTCCAGCTGCTTGTATGCATTATCACGGGCCGCTTCCGCCGAGTCGAAATCTTCGGAGTATGAGCCATCATCCTTTAGTCTGACGAGATAAGGAATCGTGGCTTCCGCCAGGGAAAGCAGCGTGTCGGCGGCACTCCCTTTTTTTAACTCATCAAGCATTTGCCCGCGTGTAAGATTCCAGCGCCAGACTTCATTTCCCGACCGGAAGTCCATCTGTTTAAAGAGCTCAGTAAACTTGTCAAACTGTCTGGTCTCAAAATAACCGCTACCCAGATTCCTGTACACCTCGTAATACATGAAACCCTTTCCATCACGCTTTTTCCGCCATTCAGACACCGGATAAGCTTTCAGAAAATCTTCGTACGACTTAATCCTGACGTTGCCATCCGGGGAATTTTTCTTTATCCTGCTGAAGGCAACAAACCTGGCTTCGGAGCCATTCGGATATTCGCGGAGAATCCTGCTCCCAATCTCATCTGCCAGCTGCTGATCTTTCAGGTTAAAAGCTGCAAGTTGGCTCAGCTTTGCCAATTGAGGCTCTCCTGTTCCCGGATCCTGAAGAAGAGCTTTAATAACCTGAGTTCCGGCAAGCCTCGCCTTTTCTTCTCCCAGTACCTTCTTCTTGATATTGAGGTAAAAGAAGAGGTAGTTCTGCACACTGGATCCCTTGATCTTCTTTTCCTGTTCAAGTAACTGATCGGCCCTGCTTAACTGATCGTCCAGATCCTTCCCGAAATAGCTATAAATATTGTTGGCAGCCTGTAAGGGCTGAAACAGCTGGGCCTCTCCTACCGCATTCCCCGGGATACTTTTTCCGGCCTTGTTCTTTACAGCAGAATAAAAGCCTTTAAAATTGTTATGGTCCACAGCTTCCGGACTCTCCAGCGGTCCCTGATAAAACTTGAATGCAACAAAGCGTGCATAGCCCGGGATAGAATAAGACGCATTCCAGGTGCTGTTGCTGTTTTTGAGGACTAAAGTATCCACGCGCCAACGCTCATTATCAAACACATAAACAGCCGCTTTCACTGCGTCACTATATTCAAGATCACTGCCCTTGCCATCATAAGTAAAGGAGATCGAACTTCCCTGAATATACTTACCGGAAGTAAGGTTTAACCTGGATTTCAGCTGCTGCCCGTAAACAGTTACGGACAACAGGAATAACATTGCTGTTATTTTGAATGTACTCATTATCTGATTTTGTTAATTTATCTTGGATTCTGACCGATTTCGGGGTTGAGCTTCAGAATGGCATCGTTGATCGGGTAAACAAAACGATTGCTTCCCGGAGACAGGGTGTAAGTCTGCCCGTTAAATACCCTTACTACATCTTTGGCAAATGCCGGATCCAGGCTCAGACGTCTCTGATCAAACCACCTTAAGCCGGTGCCCATCAGCTCCCGCCGGCGCTCTTTGATGACTTCGCCAAGCAGGTCGGAAGAGGAGGTTAATGCCAGCGGGGTGTAATCGGCGGCTTTGAAACGTTTAGACCGCAACCGGTTCAGCAACTCGTTCACTTTATCAGCATTTCCGGTACGTGCGTAATATTCAGCGCTGGTGAGGATCATTTCAGGAACAGAGAGTCCTATATATTTAAAATCACCAGCAACTCTGTGTTTGTTTGACATTCGGCCACCTACACTTGCGATGATTTGTGTAAACATTACGTACCTGAGATCCCTGGTATCAAAAAGGCTGAGCAAGTCATCATTCAATTTCGCGTCAAAGGACCCAGAAACAGTTTTAGAGAGGATTGTTTCAGGATCTTTCAGCTTTCTGGGATACAGACTGGTGTTGGAAGCATAAGACTCCAGATTGTTCAGCGTACCCTGGATTGCCATTGCCTTGTCTGCATTTTCTGCAGCCTTTTCAAAGTCACGGGTGATGAGGAATGTTCTTGCCAGCAGCGCATAGGCTGCAGCTTTGGATGGCTTGGAGTTGAAAGCAGGGGTTTCCGGCAATGCATCTATCGCGTTATTTACATCTTTTATGATCTGGTCATACACGGCTTTTAACTTTGCCCTCCTTAGATCCTGGAAAAGGCCAGGAGTGAGTAGTAAGGGAACACCATCTTTATTTTCTGCTGTAGCCGGGTCGTAAACCGGGGCATATTGATTTACAAGCGAAAGATAAGCAAAAGCACGTTGGACAAGAGCTTCAGCAAAGATGGACTTCTTTTCAGCATCCGAACCATTCCTGCTGTCCATTACTCCATCAATCACATCATTGGTTACATAGATCTGCTTGTACAAATTGCCCCATCCTATATCCTGCTGCGTTTCTGAATAATAACTTTCAGCCCATACGTAAGCGTTTCTAATTTCGGCACTCCATGCATTCTGGATCCCTGAGTTCTGTGTCTCAATATCATCACAGGTGATAACAGGAAGAATGAAACTTTTTTCAAACGTGTTCCTGTCGTTCATCAGCAGTTGATAGTCATTTGTGTATTTTAGCGTTCTTTTTGAATAGCTGTCAATCTCTACATAATCCCGGCAAGACGCCATACTACCGGCAAGAATGACAGAAAGGGTATAATATATTAGAGTTCTTTTCATATTACTCAGATTAAAAAGATGTATTCAGACTAAGGAAATAAGCTTTGGAAGGAGGCAGATTATTATAGCTGTTTGTCCGCAGATACTTTGGATCTACATGATCTTTATTCTTACGCCACAGGATGCCTAAATTCCTTACACTTCCGTTCACCGACAGAGATTTCATGAAGGTTTTGCGCAATAAAGCAACAGGGACATTGTAGCCAAGAGATATTTGCTGCA
>JBQGEO010000314.1:0-9177 GCA_052039655.1 Pararcticibacter sp. | reverse complement strand
AAAGAGAAGTTCCGGTTCATTCGTGGTAATCACATCTGCCCCGGCTGCCAGCAGAGCTTTCAAATCTCCTATTTCGTTAACTGTCCAGAAGTTCGTTGATATACCAGCTTCGCGAGCCTCCTTTACTATTCCCGGATTATTTTTAAAAGCACTAAAATGATAATCCAGGCCATCAATTTTATCCGCCTTTAACTCCAAAGGCGTTTTACCTCCTGCAAGAAAGGCAAGTTTCGCCGTCGGATCCAGTTGCCTGATCCTCTTTAGACAATCATAGCTGAAACTGATATAGTCCACCCAAGCCTGTGCTTTCATAGCATGGACCATCGCAACAACTTTGTCCGTAAGAGCCAGTGTCCTCTCCGGACTGATAACCGAAGGCTTAATTTCCAGGATCAGCTTCGTTTTATTTTGGCCCATTCCTTCTTCCAAATAAGCCGCAAGAGTAGGCAGGTATTCCGAATTTGATAACCTTAACTTTGCCAGGTCCGAAGATTTGGTTTTCTCAATACGAACTCCGTTCAGATCGGCATCGTGATGAATGAACAAGACAGAATCATCTGACATATGAACATCAAACTCGGCCCCTTCACAGCCCATTTCGATTGCCTTTCTCAAAGCCCCGATCGAATTCTCAGTCTCTCCTGTATTCTTCCAGGCTCCTCTGTGCGCAATTACTTTATTATGTAAAAACTGATCTTTTACCAAAATAAAGTCGCACAGCCCGCGCCCCAGGCTCACACTTATTTCATATTTATAACCGGCATTCTGAGGCAGCTTATTCTTCTTTAGTTTTAATACGTTATTCCGGTCGACCATAAACAGACCGGAGGTATCTTTCACAATGGAGGCTTTCTCCTCTGAATTATCTGATGATACAACTTTGCCTATTTCTCTGCCTTCGGGAGGAATGGTATAACTATCCAGTACAAAAGGATTGGCACGATCCTGACCTTTACATGTAAATACCGCTGCCATTGCTACTATTATAAGGAGCACTCTGTTGAATAAGACCCGCATTCTTTCAGAAAATGGAACTCTTTTTAAACGTATACAGAAAGACTATACAAAATCCAGCCAGTTGCTTTGATCTGAATAGTTTTCAATGATCTTAACTGAATTATCGAATTGGAAGGAACTGGCAAGTGCGGTAACTTCCTGTCTTACGGTCACAATGCAGTTATCGATTAAATCCTGACGAAATCCCTTTTCACCTAGCTCTAAAACATATCCAAGAGACACAACGCGTGCTATAATTTTACCAAGATCGACAAGCTTCCTTTGAGAGAGGGAAGCATTAAGTTCAAAATTCAGGCTCGGTTTAAAATGCGATACCGGTTCAGCAGTAATTTCCAGAGAACTTAGAAACTCATAAAGATTAGATTCCTTCTTCTTTTTCATCAACCGTGTAATGGTTTCCGCGATCTGCGAATATAACATTTCATTAGATCCTTCGAAGATCTGAAACGGACGGCTGTCCATTATTCCTCTGCCTCCGATATGGCTGATCCTGTATCCGTTAGCACCTGAAAGCTGAACATTGAGTTGTGCCGATTCTTGCATCAGGTCAGTCACTACTGCCTTCATGCTATTCGCTTCAACACCCTCCGTTGCTAAATTATGCTCGATTCCGCTTATTTGACTACTTCTCGCACACATAGCAGAACAAATGGTATAAGCAGACTGAATCCTCGACAACTGGAATTGAATCTGATCCATTGCAAGGAGGTTACCTGCACCAACGACGCGGTTAGTACAATGAGTAGTTGCTTCATCAAGCATACGTTTAATGAACCCCATCCCCATTCCCGGGAACTGCATCCTGCTTCTGTGCAGGATATCAAGCATCATTTTGATGCCAGTGGATTCGGGCTGAAGCTTATAGTTGGCCGGTACTTCCAGATCCAGTTTGTTTAGCCCGTAAGGAATCATATACAGACCCAGATTATCATAGTATTCCTCTACCACTACTCTCTGACCAGGCTGCTCATTATCGGCAATAAAGAAGTCAATATCACGGCTTAGCTCTCCATCCGCGTTTTCCTTCCTGCAGGCAATCAGCCAATAATCTGCCATACCGGTTAAGCCTTGCCAGTGTTTTGTACCTTTTATCGAGAATCCGTTTGCTATTTCCTTGTTACAGGTCTTCATGTTAAGGGCATCACTTCCATAATCAGGCTCCGTTATCATGAGTCCTCCCATATTCTGACTTTCCAGGAAACGACGGAATATCCCTTCCTTTACCTCGTTTTGGGCATACTTTGCAACAGGTTCAAGAAAAAGCGCTATGTTAATTCCAAAGATCAGCGACAGAGAGAGTGATTCATACGAAGCGGCTGAAAGAAGTCCCAGGCATTCTTTAACGATACTTCCCCGGCCACCATATTGTGCAGGCACAGCTACCGACAAAGGCTTCTTCAGCATAATCTCATGCATAATCTGATAAGGCAAGCCCCTGTCTAAACTCAACTTATTGATGTCTTCTTTTTCCCGAAACAAGTGTTTTAATGTTTCTTCAAAATCCTTAATAAAATCCGGGAAGGAAAGCGGAGCGAATGTCATATAAAAAATATACTTTGAACTTTTGAATGTGTATTATTAAAATAAATCAAAACCGCAGCAAACTGCGGGGAGGACAAGATAATAAAAAACGTATAGTTTTCGCAGGAAAACTCATCACTATCTGACTCCGTGCTACCGGATCAGACAAATCCAGAACCTTTACCAATTGGTTAAGAGCGCTTTGAATGGCGATGAAAAGTATATAAGGCCTGATGATATTCAGTTGAACAGTAAATACATGTTCTGCAATGGCCATGATACCTCCGCGCTTCCTTCACCGCATCCTCGAAATTATCAAAATAGCCTAAAAAAGTTTTACTCATTGGCATGAAACAGCACCCTTCTTTGTGGACTTCGTACGCTCCGTCGTACTGCCGGTTATTATTTACATAGTAGAATGACATAATGGTTTATATTAATAGTTAGAAAACAAATTATCTCTAATTTATAAATGCATAAAACGTGTAAATTGTTCTGAAAAAGAGCATAATTCCAGATCTTTTTTTTGAATCCGGGCTCGGGATCAATACACTCATTATGAACAAGTAAGAACTAACGATCAGCGTATATGAACCTACCTAAGTAAATAGAAAAACAATGAACCCTAAGATGGTCATTCCCCAAATGACACTTATCCAGATAAAAAGCTTCTCTGCACGATCAAGAGGTGCAGATTCAAAAGAGTTTTCAATTGCCTCCTCTTCCTCTAATGTTATAAGATCATTTTCTTCCTTTTCTTTAATGCAGGTCATTACTAAAACAAGTTTAGCAATTGTGCCGAATTAAAAAAGTGATTCTTATCACAATCAGATTCCCCTAACCTTCTACAGTAAATAAATTACTGCGAAATGCGGTATAGAAGTAACCTCAGATTTCATCATAAAGCAGTTGCGATATCTTCAGGTTGTTGAGATGATCTACAGTATGTTGTATAGAAAATTGGAGAAGCACAATTCAAACACCGAAACAACAAACCCAAACAATTATAAATCAACAAATTAAACCATATTTATTTTTTTGGCACGAATTTCTAATATGAGCATACAGAACTAAATTAAATATAGCATTTATGAAAAAAATAATCTTGTCGGTTGCCTTTGTCGCAACTATGGGAATCACAGCAATTCAAGCTCAAACACAGGATAGCACAGCTTCAAACAATGCCGCTGCTTCACAAAATGCCGCTCCTACTGGAAATGTGGTACAAGCAGTATCTCAGTCAGGTTACAATAGCGTATTAACTTCTGCCATTAAAACCGCTGGACTTGAGAGTTCTTTAAACACCGGCGGGCCCTATACGATCTTTGCTCCTTCTGACCAGGCGTTCTCAGGAGTAGCACAGATGGATAGCCTGCTGAAAGATCCTGCTAAACTAACTCCTGCACTGCGGGGCCATGTTGTAAATGGGAAATATACAAAAGCTGATATAATCAAAGCTTTGACCGATGGTAAAGGCACCGCAACTCTTAATACAATTGACGGGGGAACTCTCACCCTTAAAGTGAACGCAAGTAAGAATCTGGAATTGTCAGACGCATCTGGCAATACCGCTCTTGTAACCGTATTCGATCTGCAGGGCACAAATGGGGTAGCACATGTTATTAATAACGTATTGCTTCCCAAACAATAAACTCTTATTCTCTATACATTGAAGGTCTCCGTTAGTTTCGGAGGCCTTTTTTTGTCTTATCAAATTCATATTCCGTTTTCCCGGAAATCCTTTGAAACAAAGGAACATACAAAAACGATATATCTGGATAAACAATATCCAATAACAGAAGATTAATTATTATCTGTTTTTCTAAAATATAGATATATTTATAAAAACTCACTTTGTCTGGCCCATGAATAATAGAGCGAGTCTGAGCAGCGATCAGTTATTAAAAATTTTATCTCTGTCTGAAAATGCAACCGCTGTATATACTACAGAGGAATTGTATATCGAAGCTGCCAGCGATGCTATGATACGCCTTTGGGGAAAAGATCACAGCATAATCGGAAAGATGCTGGAAGAAGCAGTCCCGGAGCTGCAGGATCAGCCATTCATCCATCTTCTGCGTAATGTTTGGAGAACCGGGGCTATCTATCAGTCCAAAAACACCCCTACAAAGCTTAAGGCCAACGGAGAAATAAAGACTTTCTATTTCGATTTCACTTATCAGCCTGTTAAAAACCCAGAGGGTGAGGTTTATTGTATACTTCATACTACTACAGACGTTACTGAAAGGAATCAGCACAAGCAACTCATCAAAGAAGGGCTTCTCAGAGAACAGACTTTAAACGACGAACTTTCCGCTTCCAATCATGAATTGGCTTCCATGAATGAAGAACTGACAGCCATAAATGAAGAACTGCAAGACTCTTACGAACATCTACAGGTTCTGAATAGAAGCCTCGCACAGAGTGAAGTCCGCTTCCGTACGCTGGTAAAGGAAGCACCTGTGGCTATTTGCGTATTTAACGGGAAGGACCTCATTATTGAGATTGCAAACGACAAGATGCTCGATATATGGGGGCGCACAAATGAAGTCGTTGGAAAGCCTTTAGAACAGGTCAGGCCCGAAATCGCAAACCATCCTTATTTAAAGATTCTTAAAGAGGTATATATATCAGGAGAAACTTACCGGGGACGTGATATCAAAAGTGTGGTGATGCGAGATGCCAAACTGCAGGAAAGATTCTTCGACATTATTCTTCAGCCAGTAACAGATGAGAATGGTTCAGTACAAAGGATCATGTCTGTCGTAACAGATGTAACAGAACCCTTGAGAGCTAAAATGGAACTCGAGCGGGTGCTTGAGCAAATTCAGCTGGCAAAAGAGGCCGGAGAACTTGGAATGTTTGACCTGGATGTAAAAACAGGCAATCTGGAGTGGGATGATCATTGCCGGAAGTTATTTGGAATAAACGATACACGGACCGTTTCCTTTGAGCAGGACTTTGTAGCCGGTCTGCATGAAGAAGACCGGAAAAGAGTACTGGAAACAATCGAAATCAGCTACAATAAAAGCATAAATAATGGCGCGTATGATACCGTATACCGGACCATAGGTGCAGATGATAAACAACTCCGCTGGGTAAGGGCCAAAGGAAAAGTTTTTTTCAACGAAGACGACCAGGCAATACGTTTTATTGGCACAGTGCAGGATGTTACCAGTCAGATGTCTGCAACTAAAGCGCTGCAGGAGGCGGAAGAAATGCTGCGACTATCTATTGATGCTGCTAAACTTGGCACCTGGCATCTTGACCTCGGTAATAATGTCTATACCTTTTCGGCAAAATTAAAAGAACTGTTTGGCTTTTCAGATGACGAACATGTCACTTATGAAGATCTGGTCAATCAGATCTTGCCAGAGGAGCGCAAAAAAGTGGAAGCTGCCATAAACTCCACATTATTGAAAGGAGAAAGTTACAGTATTGAATATCCTGTAAATAACTACAGGGAACAAAAACGTCACTGGTTACGCGCTATCGGAAAAATGCACTTTGATTCCGACCATAAGCCCACTCATTTTGCAGGTGTGGCGATGGACATTACCGAACAAAAACTGGAAGAGCAACGGAAAAACGACTTTATCGGGATGGTCAGCCATGAACTTAAAACACCTTTGACTTCGCTCAAAGCTTACGTTCAAATGCTGCTGGGAAAGGCGAGGAAACAAGATGATACCTTTGTTACTGTTTCACTGGAAAAAGTGCATATTCAGATCAACAAAATGACATCAATGATAAACAGCTTTCTCAACGTGTCGAGACTGGAAGCTGGAAAGATGGATTTGAATAAACAGCACTTTGATCTTAATAAGCTCGTTAATGAGATCATTGAAGAAACAAAGCTGATTAATCATTCTCATGTCCTCAACTTCATTCCCGATGGCTATTTACCGGTATATGCAGACCGTGACAAAATCGGGCAGGTAATATCCAATTTGATCAACAATGCTATTAAATACTCTCCAAATAACACGGAGATAGAAGTAAGAGCAGAGCAGGTAGAGGCCTGTAATGCACAGGTTAGCGTGAAGGATCAGGGCATCGGAATTGCTCCAAAAGACGCAGAGAAGTTGTTTGAAAGATTCTATCGGATCCAAAATAGCCAAACACAGACCATTGCAGGATTTGGTATCGGTTTATATTTATGCTCTGAAATCATAAAACGACACGAGGGAAAGATCTGGGTAGAAAGCGAAGCAGAAAAAGGCTCATCGTTCTTTTTTAGTCTTCCGTCAGATAAAGAGAAGCTCAATGGTTATACGCATTAGTTCCGGCCGGGGCCTCTGTTAATTGGCGACTGGATAGCTGAACCGATTTAATTGTGTTTTAAAAGTAGTATAAAAAAACAAAGGCTAGCTGTAAAAGAGCTAACCGTCTTTGCCCTTGCCAGGGGGCACCTTCTATGTTATGGCATACTATATAAACAAAATTCGGAGTGGAATAGTTTAAGCCAGATAAAAAAATCAAAACAAGCCTTATAGCCTTGCATCCACCTGCTGCCGGGCAAGAAGTCCCTTTGTATCAAAGATTACCCCATTCTTACGTCTTACCTGATCATAGTCAAAGCTGCGAAACTCATCATGGGCGACAGCTATAATCACTGCCTGGTATCCGACAGAAGGGTCCGGCTCTTTAAGAATTTGTATCCCGTATTCCTTCCCGACCTCCTCTTTATTTGCTTTAGGATCATAGACATCAACTTCGAGCCCAAACTGCCGCAACTCCCTGAATATATCTATTACCCGTGTATTCCTTACATCTGAGCAATTCTCTTTAAATGTAATGCCCATTATCAGTGCCCTGGCTCCTTTAATCTTATGATCCTTGGCAATCATAAGCTTTACTACCTTATTCGCAACGAACTGTCCCATCATATCGTTCACCCTTCGGCCGGAAAGGATTACCTGAGGATGGTAACCAAGTGATTGAGCTTTGTGTGCCAGGTAGTAAGGATCTACTCCTATACAATGCCCGCCGACGAGACCAGGCTTATATTTTAAAAAGTTCCATTTTGTTCCCGCAGCTTCTATTACGTCTGCCGTATCAATCCCAATGCGGTCAAAAATTAGCGACAGCTCATTGACAAAAGAAATATTAAGATCACGCTGCGCATTTTCTATTGCCTTGGACGCCTCAGCCACCTTTATGCTTGGAGCGAGATGAGTCCCCGCTTGAATGATCGAACGATAAAGATTGTCAACACGTAAGGCAGCCTCTGGAGTTGATCCGCTTGTTACTTTCACGATCTTCGTCAATGTATTGATTTTATCGCCCGGATTTATTCTTTCAGGAGAATAACCCGCAAAAAAATCAGTATTGAATTTGAGCCCCGATACCGCCTCCAGAACAGGAACACATTCCTCCTCCGTGCATCCGGGATAAACTGTTGATTCATAAACAACAAGATCTCCCATTTTTAATACTCCGCCTATCATGGCCGTAGCCGCAAGTAAGGGTTTAAGATCGGGAGCTTTAAATTGATCTACAGGGGTCGGCACAGTAACTATGAACATATTACAGTCCTCCAGTTTCTCCTTGTTTGATGTGAGAACGAGGCCGCAGTCACCCTTTCCCATGCCAGCGACGATGCGATCTTTCAGCTCTGAAGAACTTATCTCTCCTGTACGATCGAGGCCCTGGTTCAGTTCACAAACTCTGTCTTTCTTTATATCAAAGCCCAAAACCTGATATTTTTTACTAAACTCAACTGCCAGCGGTAAGCCTACATAACCTAACCCTATTACCGCGATTCTCACCTTATCAATTGCAGGAATAACTCCCATCTGATCCATGAGTGTAAAGTAAGGGAGAAATGACGAAATTTAAAAAGAAGAAATCGAAGTTGAACCAATTTGCTCAAAAACGGAAACCGCTGGGACGCGTTAAGACACTTGGATCTTACAACATGCAGATATCAGGAAGCAACTATTAATACAGGAAAATATTAGCTTTCATATTCCCAAACGAAGTAAACTACGCAGGCCGAAAAAAGGAAAAACTCAATCATACACTTATCATTTTCTCAAATGTAATATTTATGTCACTTAATATCAATACTTACACTAATGTATTTTACATGTAACCTTTTGCTTTTCAAGACCTGTAGCTTAGGACTGTTTCAAACCTGAAGCTCTGATTTTTGGGCAATGTCTGCGGCCCCGCAGTTTCTCACCTCTATCAAAAAGTAAAACTATCTTTCTCACATACTCGAACGCAAACTGGTTGCAATTACTCAAACAGAGAAATTTGTTACGGGGAACTATCACGTGACCTGATCGCTCAATAAGAAAAAGAAACTAGAAAATATACTATCTGTTTGAAAAGAGAGGAGACCGCGGAAAGTTTAGTTATCAGGAATATCCTGCACAAGGCTTAGAAGAAGATAAAGACAGCAGGGCTTAAAAATGAAAAGGGCTCCAATCCCTGGAGCCCTTTTCTCTATTCAAATTGGTTCTTTATCGAATATCCGAGATCTTTTAATGTCTTCTCTCGTCTAAACAATTCAAGATCTGATGTCATCATATCGTTTACAAGCATGGGGAGGTCGTATTTGGGTTTCCAGCCCAACTTGCTCATAGACTTTGAGGGATCTCCTATTAAGAGCTCTACTTCAGTAGGCCTGAA
>JBQGEO010000313.1:0-2662 GCA_052039655.1 Pararcticibacter sp. | reverse complement strand
TTTCCAGTTCTGCATCTCTCCTGTAAACACCATTGTCAAAACCAGCGAAGGTATAAAGGCGCAATACCTCCCATTCGCCTTTTCCTTTAAAGACGCCGTAGTTCATGGAAATCTCGCCATTTTTGCCATCTGCCATCCACGGAAAACTGGTATTGTAAGCGAGCTTATTATAATTTTCACCGCTCCGGAACTTCTGCCAGTCCCTGGCGACTGTCTCGTGACACCAGGAGCGCATCTCGGAAGCACCGCTGTTCGGATAATTGGTTATTAAGAGGTTTGATCCGGGTTGAAACTTATTGTAAACCATTCCTTTCTTAAGTTCATGTTCCCATGGACCATTGTTCTCTCTTGCTGTCCAGAAAGAATTATCTTCGGGCAGCAGCAAAGCAAGAAATGCCTTCCCCATCCAATATACACTGCCCCGGCAGCTATAAATCTGCACTGCGGGTTCAAAAGGACCGTAGAAACCGAGTGTCGGTACCCGGTCTTCCATAAAGCCTGGATTTTCAAGAAATTGAAGCATCGTACCTGATGCAATGCGACGCATCCACCCATAGTTCACTTTGAAGTTATCAGGAAGGTAGCCGGTTAGAGCAAGTGGCGCTACGGCAGCAAAACGGTATGGGATACTTCGTCCCCACATGTTCATCTGTCCCTGCCGTCTGAACATATAGGGGTAGTTACCTACCATGTCCGATAGATTATTCATAAATTTCGCAGCATATCCCTGGTAATATTTATTTCCGTACAGCTGTGCCCATAAGGGCCCGTACATCTGAAAAGCCCACATGCTGTAATAATCGTATGCCGGAGAATCATTGTACCAGCCATAGCCTCTATAAGCGGCCACGATTTCATCCAGATATCCAAGCATCAGCTTCTCGTTTACCTGGTATCCCCTATCTTTAAAGAAAGACAGAATAAACACATTAAAAAACCTCCAGTTTGATCCTATGGTAGGCCCATCTCCATAACTTAACATGGTTTTAGCCAGTGCGTCTTTTTGCTCCCGGGTAAGGGGATCCCATAAGATTTCGGGAATTACCGACAAGGAAATAGCCAGGGCTCCAAACTCCACCAGGATTTGACTGGGGCCGCCATTTCCGCGCAGCTTAATGTAAGAAGGGCTTTCCGGATTGATCAGGTTGAGAAGGTTATGCCGGTAATACTCTGCTACGACTATTCCGTTCAGTTTCAGACCGGGCTTCTCACGAAGCAATGGCGCCGCAACAAACAAGGTTCGGCAAAATCCTTCAAGCTTTTCTGTAGGTACCTGACTCTCATTCTGAGGATAGGTCTTTTCATGCTGTTTAGGGAACTTCATGGGATCATCCATGGAGTGGATATAGCTGAACGCTCCGTCGAGGAGGTATTCTGCTGCTCTAATCCAATCCTTACGGGTCATTCCGGTAACCGGACTGACCTTGTAATCGGGTTTCTCAATCCTGAATACGCTGTCTTTTTCACCTGACGCCAGGACAGTCTGGCAAAGGGACAAGAGAAAAAAAGATACAAACAGCAGCTTACATATGGGAGCATCCATTCTTTTCGTCATTTTTAATATTTGGCTATGCGAAGGTACACAACCTATAGCACTGACATGTTCAAATATGTCTCAACCGTATGGTGTAAACTGTTCATTTATTTAATACTAAACATATTAGCACTTTTCTTATCTTTGTTCATGAGTTTATATCTGACAGCCATTCTGCCTCCACTACCACTGGCAGAAGAAATTGATGAAATCAGGAAGGAGATCTCCGAACGCTTTAAGGTGTATAAAGCTTTAAAGCCTCCGGTACATATCACGTTGTTCCGTCCTGTCAGCATTGAGGAGGAACTCGAAAAACATCTGGTCAAATGGCTTAAACCGGTAACCCTGCTCCATAATAAATTTGACATCAGCCTTCAGAATTATGATTCTTTTAATAACCAAACCGTCTATATCGATGTTGTGAAGAATGAATTCCTGGGAGCCCTTCAAAAAGATATAGCTTCCGTATACAATAAGAACAGGGTTGACAAAAAAGAAGTAAAGAGCAACAACCGCTTTAAACCGCATCTCACAGTTGCCTACCGGGATCTGTCACCCGAAACATTTATTAACCTCTGGCCGGAATTCAAAGACAGAAAGTTTAAGCGGAAATTCACGGCTGACAGGTTCACCTTGTTAAAACACGATACCCAACGCTGGAATATCCTGGAAGAATTCCGCCTAAATAAGTCGGAAAACCTCACTCTTTTCTCTTAAAACACTTTTCGTAAAAATTAATTTCCCTGAAATATAGTCGCTTATAAGAAATTTAAAAGAAAAAGCACGCCAGCTATTGGAGGATATATATCGTAGCCGTATCTTTGCATCACTTTATCAGAAACGGTTAAACGCTTGAAACAAGGGAATAAACGTTAAAAAATAAGATTCCGTAGCTCAGCCGGTAGAGCATAACACTTTTAATGTTGGGGTCCTGGGTTCGAGTCCCAGCGGGATCACCGAAGCTCACAGAAATGTGAGCTTTTTTTATGCCCAAATATATGAAAAACAGCTATTTGTACGCACTGCTAAATAAATATTTATTTAGATTTCCGTAGAATTTACCGGAATTTGCATTGAAAAAGTATTAGCACACAGGCCGCTAATACAAATTGCTAATACTCTTGACTA
>JBQGEO010000312.1:0-3178 GCA_052039655.1 Pararcticibacter sp. | reverse complement strand
GGAATATATAAAGGACGCTCGCAGCACGACGTCCAGTCTTATCTGCTGGCAGGAAAACAAATGCCCTGGTACCTGGTTCTGCTGGGCGTTATGTCTACCCAGGCAAGTGCTATTACCTTCATCTCGGCGCCGGGCCAGGCTTATACCGACGGAATGCGCTTCGTGCAATATTACTTTGGCCTGCCCATCGCGATGATCATCATCTGCGTCACCTTCATTCCCATATTTCAGAAGCTGAATGTTTACACGGCATACGAATACCTGGAACAACGGTTCGACCGTAAGACAAGGCTGGCAACAGCTGTGCTTTTTCTGTTCTCCCGTGCACTCTCCACGGGTATCAGCATTTATGCCCCTTCAATCATTCTTTCTTCTATACTGGGCTGGAATATCTACATCACGACCATCGTGATGGGAGGAATGCTGATTATCTACACATGCAGCGGAGGGGCCAGTGCCGTAGCGCACACCCAAAAGCTCCAGTTTATCATCATCCTGGCCGCAATGGCGCTTACCGGGTGGCTGGTCGTAAAAAAGATGCCTGAAGGCATTGGCCTGCAGGAGGCTCTCTTCGTAGCCGGAAAAGCGGGCAAGCTGAATGTCATCACAACAGACTTCGACTGGAAAGACAAGTATAATATCTGGAGTGGCATCATCGGAGGGTTCTTCCTGGCTCTTTCCTATTTTGGCACTGATCAAAGCCAGGTAGGACGTTATATCAGTGCCAGGGATACTAAAATGGCCAGAATGGGCTTGCTGATGAACGGGCTGGTGAAAATCCCAATGCAATTCGGAATCCTGCTGATAGGCGCTTTGCTGTTCGCGTTTTACAGTTTTAAACCGGCCCCCCTTTACTTTAACGAGGTATCATTTAAAGCCCTGCAAGAGCGTTTTCCTGAGAAAGTCGCGGGCATAGAAACCCAATACGCCAACTTACAGCAAGCTTACAACCAGCAGGCATCTTATCTTGCCGGCAACAGCGGAAAAAGCAGCACCATACCGGAATCGGAAATACGCCGGTTCGGGGACACAAAACAAAAAATTGAATCCCTCCGGAACGAAGTGAAAGACATGGTGCAAAAGAACGGGCTTAGCTCAGACGCGAGCGACACCAATTATATCTTTTTATCTTTTGTCAAGAACACACTTCCGAAAGGACTGGTAGGCCTTCTTTTCGCTATCATTTTCCTCGCATCCTGGGGCTCGGTCTCTGCTGCTTTAAATTCACTGGCGGCCTCGTCGCTTATGGACATCGGGCAGATCGATAAAAAAACATCTGTCGATCCGCGCAAACAGGTATACTACGGCCGCATTCACACCCTCTTCTGGGGGATCTTTGGTATTATAGTCGCTATGTTTGCCACCAGGATGGGATCCCTCATCGAAGCAGTCAATATACTGGGGTCTCTGTTCTATGGCACTATTCTCGGAATTTTTCTCGTGGCTTTCTATTTGAAAAAGATCAATGGAAACTCTGTTTTCATTGCAGCGATCATCACAGAAATTGCCGTTCTGATAATCTATAGAGCAGACGTTATTTCCTTTCTCTGGCTCAATGTAATAGGAGCCTTGCTGGTTCCCCTGGTTGGAGGACTTTTGTTCCTGTTTCAGCCGCCCGTGCCGGAAACAGGTAGGCAGACCATTAAATAAGACTGGCTTATTACTTTCGCAGGCCGTATTATACGAATGAAAATATCATCTTTGCAGAATGTTCAGCAGAGAAAATATTTCCCGGGATTACCAGATCATTCAGGATGAGATTTGCAGAGGCCTTGAAGAACTCGATGGCACCGGTAAATTCGAAGAAGAGATTTGGGAAAGAGAAGGCGGCGGAGGAGGCAGGACCAGGGTTATTCAAAACGGCAGCATCCTGGAAAAAGGCGGTGTCAATTTTTCGGCAGTATATGGAAAATTACCGGAGCCTGTTAAACGATCCTTTAAGGTCGACACAGAAGATTTCTTCGCGACAGGCGTTTCGATCGTCATCCATCCCAACCATCCCATGGTTCCGATCATTCACATGAACATCCGATACTTTGAAATGAACGAAGAGATAAGATGGTTCGGCGGGGGGATCGATCTTACACCTCATTATGTCTTTGAAGAGGATGGTAAATTCTTTCACCAGCAACTGAGGAAGGTATGCGATCAGTACTCAGCAGCATTTTACCCTCAATTTAAAACATGGGCAGACGACTACTTCTTCATTAAACACCGGAATGAAACCCGCGGCATAGGAGGAATATTTTACGACAGGCTCACTCCGGCAGGAACAGGCCTGGCATGGGAGCAGATCTTTGAATTCTCTAAATCTGTAGGCCGCTCTTTCGTACCTGCCTACACGGAGCTGGTAAACCGGAACAGGAACAAAGAATATACAGAAAACGAAAAAAACTGGCAGTATCAGCGCAGGAGCCGGTACGCCGAATTCAATCTTGTATATGATGCCGGCACAAAATTTGGCCTGGAAACCAATGGCAGGATCGAATCCATCCTGATGAGCCTGCCTCCGCAGGCAAACTGGGTATACAACTTCAAACCTCTCCCGGGAAGCGAAGAAGAGAAAACATTAAACTTTCTCCGGAAAGGAATTGACTGGTAATTGTGACAGGAGCTTAGGGCATATCGGTGCCCTACAGACCTTCGGAATTAATGATTTTTATCAGGGTTTCGATGTCCGCAGTATCATATTGAGCTTTGTCATAAATTCTTGTTAAAGCTCATTCAGTGCGTCATTTAGGCTAAGAGCTTTAATCTTACCTTCCTTTGCAAGCTTTATCTCATGAACAGCTTCACGAAACTCATCATAAAACGACTGGACATTCTCACTCTCTGCTTTACTTCTGCTCTTAAAAAGAGTAATAAGATCTCGTATCAGACTTCGATCCTCTGTATCAATCACCATCTTTACCAGTTCCAGTTTTTCAGCCTGTAAATCCATATAACAAATTTAAGACATTTTAAAAGAATAAAAAAGGAACAATTAATCCAATGTCCATCTGTTTACAGAAAAGAAAGGAAAAAAGCAGGTGTTTTTCTCATCTCAATAAAAGCAACTCGTAAATCTAAAACCCGTAAATCGTAATAATTTCTTATCTTCGCGCAACTCCATCTCTGGGGTTTTAAATTAATTGATGTTAGTATCAAAAGATGGCTGAAGAAACAGAAAACGGAAATT
>JBQGEO010000311.1:0-1809 GCA_052039655.1 Pararcticibacter sp. | reverse complement strand
TTCAGTGAAATCAATAAAGATCGAATTCTTTTATGGCAGTACGCTCAGTATGTTCAGGAATTTTATCGAGAGAAACGATGTAAACTACATCCTCAATCCCCTGAGCTGCTCTGTGAAGAAGATTCACAAATACAGTATTGATCCTTCTGTCCTCCTTCAAAAAAGCGGCGTTCCGGTAATAGATGTAGCGGGGAGAGCCACAAAAGGAGGAGTGGCGCAGGAAAGAAAGTCCGTTGTTAACGGAAATGTATTCGCAGAAGTTTAACCTAAGAAAAATAAGATATGTTATTAAAAGAGAATATTCCAATTAGTTATATAGCAGGTAAGATCAAGAAGGAGATCCTGTTTGTTACCATCTATGCAGTGGCCATAGCCGTTTTATATAATAGTTTTCATTTTACGCGGATCTCAATACCTATTGCAGTTCCGACCATCCTCGGTACCGTTATTTCATTGCTGCTGGCATTTAAGTCGAACCAGGCTTATGACCGCTGGTGGGAAGCCCGGACAATCTGGGGGGCTATTGTAAACGACTCAAGGACCCTGACAAGGCAATTGCTCACCTTTGTGGATACTCACATGGGAAGCGCCGAAGAAAGAGCGTTTTGTGAGCGAATGGCCAAAAGGCAGATCGCCTGGTGTTACAGCCTGAGCAGGCACCTCAGAAAGCAGGACCCTCTGCACGGACTCGAGAAATATATCTCAGGCAAGGAGCTTGACTATGTTAGCCGTTACAGCAACGTGCCGATGGCTTTGCTGGAGCTTCATGGAGAGGATTTAAGAAATGCGTACAAACTCGGCTGGATCAATGAGTATCAGCAGGTGGAGATGGATAAAACCCTGACGCGTTTCTCTAATGAGATGGGAGGTTGTGAGAGAATTAAAAATACGATCTTTCCTGCAACCTACAGCGTGTATATTCATTTCTCGCTTATTCTGTTCATTATGCTGCTTCCCTTCGGGCTGATCGAGTTCTTTGGTATCGTTGAAGTTCCACTGGTAATTGCAATCTCCTGTTCTTTCTTCCTGATTCAAAAGATGGCAATTCATCTGCAGGATCCGTTTGAGAATAAACCTACCGATACTCCGACGAGCACGATATCTCAGACTATCGAACGGGATATCAAACAGATGCTGAAGGAAACCTATCATCAGGAAAATAAACAAGCATCCGGATCTCTGGAAGGAGCCAAAGTATTCTATATTCTTTAAGACAAATATTAAATCAAAAAGAGAGGGGGAGGCGAGGGCCTCCCTTTTCCAGTAATGGGGTATGTGTAATCGACTTCTTCTGCTGCGCTCAATCGCCGAAGAGTTTATTATTTCCCTCTGAGAGGCTTTAGTGCTTCCGCCCAGCGTACAAGTTCATTTAGCATGTCTTCGGCGGCTTTTGCCGCGATCTCATTTGGGTTAAACTGGTCGTCTTGTGTCAGGAACTGATTATAAAAAGGAAGAGCTACCGTTTCAACAAGGGGAACCATCTTTAAGGTAGTCAATACCTGCTTTAGCATTTGTGCAGAACGCGTACCCCCGGAGGCTCCTCCATAGCTGACAATGCCGACGGGCTTGTAGGCCCACTCATGTGCAAGGTAGTCCAGTGCATTTTTTAGTGGAGCGGGGAAAGCAAAGTTGTATTCGGCCGTAACCATTATAAAAGCATCCGCTTCGTTAATCTTAGCGCTCCAGTCTTTAGTATGCTGGTGCTCATATTTCTGAAGCCTTGGATGTGAGGGTTCATCCATCATGGGCAGGTTGATCTCTCCAAGGTCCAGGAGTTCGATATTAAATTCAGGATGTTTTTTAGCTGTC
>JBQGEO010000310.1:0-2602 GCA_052039655.1 Pararcticibacter sp. | reverse complement strand
GGAGCTTCAGGGAATGTCTGCGAACGCTTTTGTGGAAGAGGTATGGACGGAACGTCTCCGCGAACTTCCCCTTGAATTTAAGATGTGGGATGATTGCCTCCGCACCGGTAAATTCCCGGTAATCTCCGCTACTTCTAAGGGTACCGTGACCTATCAAAATTTAATTGGAGCAACCAATGGCTCCGGGGCTGTATTTAAGGAAACGGATCTTGTATGGCCGGTATCCTTAGATGAATTGCAGCGCAACCCGTCTTTAACTCAGAATAACGGGTATCAATAGCAGTACCAGGATTATTAATGGGGAATCTGAAAAAGCCGTCTCACAAGTGAAATGTGAGGCGGCTTTGATTAAGTTCAGATAAAAATATTTGCATCCTGCAGACAGATGAGTCTGCTTATAGTTTAGGCTTGGAGGATTCCCGGTCATTTCCTAAATTAGTTAAAAGTAAATAAGCTTGTCGCTGATGAAATTCCGGGATTTGGTTCTCGAGTGATACTTTATGTCTATTATTAACAATCATGACATCTTTACTTCATAGTTTCAGACAAAACAAAAAGTTGCCGGTCAGGATCGTTTCTCCTTATTTCGGGCATCTTACACCTGAAGAGTCAGCCAGGTATAGTCTTCCGCATCACACGCCCTATTATTTTTTCTTGTTTATGCTGGACGGACGGAGTCTGCACAGGCTTGATCTGCGGCAATATGAAGTAACCCGCAATGAGCTTATTTTTGTTATGCCCCACCAGGTTCATGATTCGCCTGTTATGGAGCAGGGAGCTAATTTCGTTAAGCTGGGCTTCGATGAGTACTGCCTGTCTTTTTTACCTAAACAATACCCTTTTCTCGTTGATCCGTTCAATCAGCAAAAGATCTCTTTCGCACCAGCGGCTGCGGTGCGTGTGAAAGCCATATTAGCTATTTTGCTTGAATTGTTGGGCGACTGGCACACGGAACCCGAATTGATCCTGGCGCATTTGAATAGTTTACTCACAGAAGTCAATACAGCTTATTTTATGGTTGAGCAAAACCCTGCCATGGATAAGTTTTCAAAGTTTGCAGCCTTTAAAGAGTACATAGAAAACAATTTTACGGATCATCCGGCGATCGGCCGGATCGCTGAGGACCTGGGTGTCAACACCAATGGTCTATATCAGATCGTTAAACAGTACTCAGGCGTTTCTCCTAAGGAGTTCATTACCAATCGTCTGATCCTGGAGGCAAGGCGCCGTCTGTATTATACAGAGGGCACATCTGTTAAAGAGCTGGCATTCGAACTTGGTTTTAATGACCCTGAATATTTTTCACGTGTATTTAAGAAAGTTACCGGGCAGACTGTTACACAATTCTCTCAGGATCTGTCGGGTAATTAATTGAATTTGTCCGGCTTCCTGAATAGCGCTCTGCCGAACTTTGTTCGTAAATCAAATATTTCAAACGATGAACGGACAATTAAAAAAAATTCTGATAACTGGTGGCAATGGCCTTGTAGGTACACGTCTTTTGCCCCGTCTTGTTCACGCAGGTTTTGACTGCCGTGCCCTTGTTCGCGGTGGCAAACAAGTAACGACCGGTGTGGAAGCAGTTGAAGGCGATCTGCTTGATCCGGCGTCACTCAGGTTTGCTGTAAAAGACGTCCAGGCTATCATCCACCTGGCGGCAGTGTTCCGCTCTCCGGATACGGATCTGATCTGGAAAAGTAACCTGGAGGGGACCCGTGGACTCATCGCTGCTGCTAAAGCCTTTGCTCCGCAGACCCGCTTTATCTTTGCAGGCACGAGCCATGTATATGATATCAACAACCCGCATCCGGGGCGTGAAGATGACAAAGTCAGTCCGCAGCACGCTTATCCCGCCAGTAAGGTTGCTGCGGAAAACGAACTGCGCGAAAGCGGGCTTAACTGGTCGATCCTCCGCTTTCCCTTTGTATATGGGGATGGCGACGGGCATCTGGAATCATTACGCGGACATGTCATTGCCGCAAAGTTTCATCCGGCTATGCGGATGAGTACCATTCATCACCGTGATATTTACACTGCGGTTAAAATGGCTTTAGATGGCCGGATGGATGGCCGCATTGTGAATATCTCAGATGACGCGCCGATGTCTCTGTATGAATTGCTTCAACTCGCCGGAGAACCCATGGAATCGTCTGCAGAACCGCTGGAGAACCCTTGGTATTTGCATGTTGATAGTTCGCTTGCCCGTAGTATCGGTTTTCAGCCACTGGTGAGAACCGTCTGCCAGGCTGCACAGGAAAAACTTTTATAATAGGGTAGATGGTAATTTTGGCGCTCATTCTGTAAGCTTATGCGGTCATATAAATGTCATGAAGATTCATTTGTCTTCACAAACCTTTCTTTTGTCATTTTTTAAGCAGATCAATTTCTCTTATCGCTACATTATCACCGAAATGCTGTTGCAGCAGAAATACACACCGGATAGAACCTTTCCGGTGTGTATTGAATACATAAGAATTTAAACTGTTCAATTCTTGTCGCCGACAGCATAATGTTTAAATGACAACGAACTTAACAGAGAAAGAAGCTCTTGCTTTCTTAAGAAGTCACCAGCCGATGCCTGGTGATGAAGATTTGTCTCCTG
>JBQGEO010000309.1:0-26846 GCA_052039655.1 Pararcticibacter sp. | reverse complement strand
GACTCGAAACGTTTCCCGGAAAACATCAGTTGCAGTTATATGTCGAAAATATCGGCCGGATCACCTATGGCCCCGAGATATTGGACAACTCAAAAGGGCTGTTCGGAAGCGTCACGCTGAATGGAGAAGAGATCAGAAACTGGACGATGATCCCAATAAATGTAAGGAATTGTCCCGTTAAAAATCTTACTTTCAGTCCGGGCACCAACAGCCAGGTACCTTGTTTTTATAAAGGTACCTTTAATGTTAGCTCTGTGCGGAATACGAATCTTGACATATCCGGCTGGGGAATGGGAGAAGTATGGATCAATAATAAATACTTAGGGGCGTACTGGGAGCAGGAAAAACAACAGTCCATAAAAATACAAGCGAGTGATTTGGTGCAGGGCAATAATGAAATTGTTGTCTTTGAATTAAAGAACAATCAGAAAAAAACAATGAAACTATCGGAAACTTCTGTTTTCAAATAGAGATACACGCAATTATGAAAAAAACTCTCATATACTGTTTACTGGTTCTGCTTATTCCGACCGCTTCTCCTGCGGCTGGTGATAAAGAAAAACCGCTATACAAAGATCCGAAACAGCCTGTTGAAAAGCGGATTGAAGATCTTTTATCCCGAATGACCATAGAGGAGAAAGTATTGCAGCTGAATCAATATACCCTTGGAAGGAATGATAATGCAAATAATATGGCTGACCCGGTTAACGATATTCCGGGAGGGGTGGGTTCTCTCATATATTTCAGCAGTAACCCTGAATTACGTAACAGGGTGCAGAAAAAGGCAATGGAACAGACCCGCCTGGGCATTCCTATCCTGTTCGGATACGATGTTATACATGGGTATCGTACGATATACCCTATATCTCTGGGCCAGGCATGTTCCTGGAACCCCGGCCTGGTAGAAAGGGCATGCGCAGTGGCTGCCCAGGAATCGAGAATGTCGGGGGTAGACTGGACTTTTTCACCGATGATCGATGTCGCACGTGACGGACGCTGGGGAAGAGTTGCAGAAGGGTACGGTGAAGATCCCTATACAAATGCGGTCTTTGCAGTTGCTTCTGTAAAAGGCTACCAGGGCAACGACCTGTCGGCCACAAACAAGATGGCAGCTTGCCTGAAACATTATATTGGCTATGGCGCATCAGAAGCGGGCAGGGATTATGTCTATACCGAGATCTCCCGGCAAAGCCTGTGGGACACTTACATGCTGCCTTATGAAGAAGGTGTAAAGGCAGGGGCTGCGACATTGATGAGCTCCTTTAACGATATAAGCGGCGTCCCTGGTTCGGCAAACCGCTACACCCTGACTGAAATTTTAAAGAACAGATGGAAGCATGATGGCTTTGTTGTATCGGACTGGGGCTCAATAGAGCAGCTTCGTCCGCAGGGGGTCGCCGCGGATAAGAAAGAAGCGGCATTAAAAGCATTCAGTGCAGGCGTGGAGATGGATATGATGAACCGGTGCTATGACAACCATCTCGCGGATCTTATTAAAGAGGGAAAATTGAGTGAAGAGCAACTCAACGATGCAGTAAGACGCGTACTCAGGGTAAAGTTCAGGTTAGGGTTGTTTGAGCGGCCTTACACGCCAGCCAGTTCTGAAAAAGCGAGGTTCTATCTTCCGGAAAGCTTGAAGATAGCAGAACAGTTAGCTGAAGAATCTATTGTTCTTCTTAAGAATAAGGATAAAGTTCTTCCACTATCGAAAGCCTCTAAACTGGCAGTGATCGGCCCTATGGCAAAAAGCCAATGGCATTTGCTTGGTTCGTGGGCTGCGCAGGGTAAGGCGGAGGATATTACGACGATCTATGATGCTTTGCAAGCGGAGTATAAAGGCAAAGCAAATGTTTCATATGCACAGGGCTGTGATTTTGACGGGCAGGATAAAACCGGGTTTGATGAAGCAAAAAAACTGGCCGAAAAGTCGGATATCATTCTGCTCTGCCTGGGAGAAAAGAAAAACTGGAGCGGCGAGAATGCTTCCCGATCCACCATAGCCCTGCCCGGTATACAGGAGGAACTGGCTATAGAGCTGAGAAAGCTTGGGAAGCCAGTAATATTAATACTTTCGAATGGCCGCCCACTGGAGCTTAACCGGTTAGAGCCATTGAGTGATGCAATTCTTACCATGTGGCAGCCCGGCACCCCGGGAGGTAAACCCCTTGCAGGAATCATATCGGGAAGAGTAAATCCGTCGGGAAAACTGTCTATGACATTCCCATACTCTACTGGCCAGATCCCTGTTTATTACAATCACAGGCAAAGCGCGCGTCCTCACCAGGGCAAGTACCAGGATATACCCAGCACCCCCTTATATGAATTTGCTCATGGACTAAGCTATACAACATTTCAGTATGGGGAGATAAAGGTTTCATCGCCGAAACTGAAGCGCAGCGATAAGCTCTCCATTGAGATTCCCGTTACAAATACGGGAGACAGGGATGGTTCAGAAACGGTACATTGGTTTATATCGGATCCTGTATCTTCCATATCCCGGCCTGTGAAAGAGCTTAAGTATTTCGAAAAGAAACTGATAAAGAAAGGGACAACGGTGAACTACCGGTTTGAAGTAAACCTGGAACGGGATTTAGGATTTGTTGATGAGGATGGTAAACGGTTCCTGGAACCGGGAGACTATTACGTGATCGTGAAAGATAAGAAGGTTAAGATTGAAATAGAGGATTAAAACAAGAAGAGGGCATTCAACTTTGGATGTCCTCTTCTTTAAATTCTATTTTATAATGCTTGTGATGCTTTTTTCTTTTTCTTACCCCACCAGATGTAAAATCCGGTAATGGGCAGGCTGGCACAGATCAGGCTGGCAATGAAATACAGCCATTTGGTAACGGCTCCGCCGATGTAGCCGGTATGCAGAGCAAAATTTGAACGCATCATCCATTTTGATGGAACCTCCAGGGATATTTTTTCCTGTGAGTTCGATAAGAGGGCAAGCGTCTCCTTATCAAAGTAAAGTTCCCGCCAGGTACCATTTTGCATGTCTGTACAGGCATAGATAGAGGTAGCCTCTTCTTTCGGATAGTGAATACTGATCTGGAAAGGGTCTTTTTCCCCTAACTCACGGGTTACCTTATGCCAGATAGCATCAATTTTTCCATCCATTTTCTGCGGAACCGCTGCACTCCATTCCCGGATACTATGTACTTCCTCCTTCTTATCCTGCCCTCCCAATAAATGGTATACAGCATTGCGCACAGGCAGAAAACCCATCAATACTCCTGTAAATGCCATCAGTACGCCGATAGTCAGAGAATAGAACCCCAGTACATTGTGCAGGTCATAGTTAACACGTTTCCATTTCGCCCGCCAGTTTATGGTAAAAGCCTGCCTGACATGACGTATATTCCACTTTTTAGGCCACCAAAGTACCATTCCGGTAATGAGCAGGACAAAGAAGATCACCGTACACCAGGTTACAAAAGATCGTCCGGCTTCGGCGGGGAGCCAAAGATTTCTATGGCCTTCATCAATCAGATGAAAGAAGTTCTCGTGATCTTCCAGCGCCAGTACCCTGCCGGTGTAGGGATTAGCAAATATCAGGGAATCGGAATGCTCCGGTGTAATTTTCACCGGAGCGTCCAGCCCATAATACCAGAAGCGGCGGATCTCCATGTCAGGCAGCTGCTGCTGCACGCGTGCACGGATGACAGAAGGAGGCAGCAGATGCGCTTCGCCCCTCACCTCTATATTCCACCAGGGTCTGGACAACTGCGTAATTTCCTGCTCAAAGACCAATAAGCATCCTGTAAGGCTGATCAGGACAATAGGAATGCCCGTCACGATCCCAACCCAAAGGTGGAACCAGTCGTTGAAACGCCGTAATAAGGACGCTTTTTTCTTTGCCGGCCGCTTACTTTTTTTGCTTATTGATGGTGCATCTGGCATCATTCTGTGAAATCTGTACGTTACTGTAATTTATCGATACGTGAAAAAGAAGTGTACCCTCCCTGGATCTGAAGGCCCTTCGTTACTTTATCTGTATTCGAGTCGTAGATCCAGATGTAGTCAGTTCCCTGCCCTGATAATACCGCGATATAGGCCTTACCATTTTCTACATAAACATTCCGCTCTCCTGAGGCACCTGATGGAATTTCAGTGAGTTTTCGGATCTCTTTTCCTGTGGTTAAATTGAGGATGGCATAGCCAAATTTAGTATTGCTGTTTCCCGGTGCTTCCTGATATTTGATAATCGCTTTACCATTGCCAAGGTTCATAAATAAACCGGCTGCTGCTTCATGGCCTAATTCTGCCTGAACATCCAAAAGGTAGGATGCATCCAGTTCATCCGATCCGGCTTTGATACGATAGATGTTTTTCGGAGACGAAGTTCCGTCATCCTTCCAAACTCCGTTCCAGCTGGTCAGAAAATACATATCCCCCTTTTCGTCCACGAAAGAGGTTGCAAAATAGCCTGAAGTATTTCCCACTCCTGCTGTACGGGTATCGGTAGAAACACGGGTGACACTGAATGCCGGATAAGAAACGGCCAGCGTATTGAAACGCGGATACAGCTGGTAATCAGATGTATTCTGATAGGCAATTGAAAAAAACAATTTACCATCTTTATACTGTATATCTCCACCGACACGATATTTGTATCCATCCGGGCGGTCGGGTAAACCACTTACCGTTCCGTTGGTAATGTCTAAGTTATTTACCTTGATAATAGAATAATTGATCGCGCTGGCAGCAGCGTTTGCACCGATAATAACAAGCGTATTATCGTCAATCCATGTATGGCCTGCCAGGGAAGCTAAGTTAGTCAGGGGAACCTCTCTTACAGCAGACACCGCGCCATTTACTAGCTGGTACTTCCCGAAACGGCCCTCGGCAGTGTTATAGAAATAATAATAACCGCCGCGGGTAATGACGGAATTGTTCAGCTTAGTGGTCACATCAATTCCGTTACCTTCAAGTTTTACAGCACCTTCATTTAAATTATTGACACCGAGGATGTAATAGCTGGTATTAGGCCAGCTACCCAGCTGGGTCCAGATAGCAAATTCAGATCCGGCGTCCGGATCTTCCGGTTTAGCACCATCATCACTGCTACAAGAAGTAAAGCTTAAGGCCATATATGCGGCCGCGAAGAAAAATTTGCAGAATTTATTCATGATCTATAGTTTAAAATGTGAGTAATCTACTTCAGGAAATACCGGAACTTGACATAGAAAGCCCTGCCCGGTTTTTGCAGCCTGAAATTGTCGTAAAGAGTTTCGTCTGTCAGATTCCGGCATTCAAGGGAAAAGTTATACCTTCCCTGTTCCATAGAGTAGGCCAGTAAGAGGCTGTGGACCAGCTGCCGGGGAATTGTAACCAGGGAATTGGCCGTCGCAAAACCTTCCCATGAACGGTAAAACCAATGAGTATAATAGGTCATCCAGTTGAACTGCAAGCGGTTCCCCTTTGTCCAGACATCGTTTTTGCCAAGGCTCAGATCAAGATTCCCGAATAACCAGGGCTGGTTGGGAACCTTATTTTTGTAGGTAGCTGATATCCCTCCACTTGCATCATTTTTGACATACTTGGTGTTATCTATGGCATGCTGGTAAGTGACGTTCAGAACGGCACTGAACAGAGATGAGTAGCGGTAACGAAGCTCGGATTCCACTCCTCTGATCTGTACATTGGACAGGTTCTCGTATCGCATCTGGTTATTATCATACTGGTTAACATATATGAATCCCCTGGCGTCCCGGTAAAACCCGGATGCTTCGGCAAACCATTCATGCTTACCAAAAGTCTGCCCGTAAAAGGCGCCCAGGTTGATATTATCGCCCGACTCTGGTTTCAGGTCCAGGTTGTTCATAAGCTGGTAGCCATCCCCATATACTTCATTAACATCCTGTAAGCGATAGGTATGTTCGTAGGATGCTTTGATTCCCAGGTTTTCCCACAGCTTATAAACCGACGCCAGGCCATAGCCAAAGTATTCCTGGTAACTGTGAACATTGATGAAGCCGCCTGCGTTATAATCGTTTTGCTTTTTGTTCATGGTCAGTCCGTAGTACTTGCCCATAAAGGTATTGGTCCAGCGTTCGCTCAGTTTCTGCTCATAGCCCATGCCCAGAATGTGCTTCCCCAATTTGCCGGGCATAGCGTCTTCATCTTCAAAAAGGGCGTTGAACGTCCGGTTTTCAACCTGATCAAAGCGATAGTTGAGGTTCAGGTTATGTCCTTCAGCCAACAGGTAATTAGCATTCAGCCGACTAAAATACCGGGGCCTCTCTACATGTGTAAGCCGGAAACTTCCTGTCTCGGGATTCCCTTCCGTATAGGTGCCATCCCAGCTGTATCGTTTCAGGGTAGTATCAGCCAGCACATAATTGTCTTTCGAATAGGTTGCGTAGAGCCCCAGATCGAGCCTGTTACTGAACAGATTCGCTTTCCGGTAGCGCAGGCTTATATTGCGGCCGTCTCCGTCACGTGTGACAGCGCCGTATACAATACTCTGCCGCACTCCTGTTTGTACCTGCTTGTCATAATTGGTATAACCAAATCCGATGAAGAGGACGTCTGCCCAGGGCTTATTAACCAGCCCGATCTCCGCCTGTCCCATCACCGAGCGGTAGCGATCATGAAAGCGGGGGAGGTCACGCTCCACATAGAGTTTCTGTTGCGCGTCCCAGACTTCCACGTCTTTCATCTTGTAATTATTTTTAGAGTAATTATAGAAAGCGCTGCCTTTGAGCACCAGGCCTGAAGACGGGAAGACATATTGTCCGGTCAACGCCGACTGATTAGTTTGAAAGGAGCTATAGCTATGGCTGATATCGAGATAATTCCCGGGGGCTTTATTAGTAACAATATTAACCGAGCCGCCCAGTGCATCAGATCCAAGAGATACAGGAGCAACACCTTTATATACTTCGATCCGTTCGGCTATGTTAACAGGGATGTTGTTCAGGTTCATAGCACTGCCCATCACCTCAAGGGGTATACCATCTAAAAAGAATTTTACAGACTTGCCCGACAGTCCGCTTATAGAAAAATCAAAATCGGAACCAACTCCTCCCTGCTCGCGCATTTTAATTCCCGTCGTCCGGTTAAGCACCTGGCCCAGGTCGGTACTCTGGTTAGCAAAATGCCGCGCATCAATGGCATTCACGGCAAAACCCTGCTCTTTCAATTGCCGTGTCTCTGATTTCCCCCGAACCTGAGCTTCTTCCAGAGCATTCGTATTAGCTGTCAGGGTAATTCGCAGGGACCGGGTGCTCTGACCATTACCGATGCTTACGCTTTTCTCCTGGCTCTGGTAACCTATAGATGAAAAAACAAGGATAAAAGTGCCCGCCTGCGGCAGTTGAAGCTTGAACTCGCCTTTTCTATCGGACTGAGTACCGAAGGAGAACCCTTTAACGGAGATGCTCACAGCTTCCAACGGAAGTCCTTCCAAATCCGAGATTTTCCCGGATAAAGTATGCGCCGGCTGAGCCTGTGCAAATGAAATAACAAGAATACAGAAAATGACAATATTGCTAAACAAGTATTTTTTTATGCCCATATTTTGATTATCTATAATCAGGAACATTCTTCCCGATAACCAAGACATAGTTGCATAAGTGATCCCTCACTGCAATAGAATATGATTTTTTTTAGAATTAATTTAAATAAGGTTAAAGATGACTTAATCGTATAGTTTTTCTAACCGGAAAATATAGTCAATATTGCCTTCCAGATGCAGGCCTTTGGTGAGGGACCGGTCTTTCGGACGGTAAATCCAGACATCATTGTTACCCTTTCCGTCGTTGATCGTTATATAAGCCCGTTCATTCCGGATCAGTACACAGGTACGGGAACTTCCCCTGTCTAATGGCAAATTCAATTTGTGTACTTCCCGGGTAAGCAGGTTTACTTCGTGATATTCAATATGTGCAAGGAGGTAATGTTCTTCATAAGTCCTGAAAAGATCTTTTCTTTCACTTCGGACAAGGGCCTTATGATTCCCCAGATACCAGAGGCCATAAGCATGGTTCTGTACAGGTGATTCAGAAATATTAAAGAACCAGGCAGGGTCCAGCTTTTGTTCGTTTGCTTTAATACGGTAAATGGCCGTTGGCTGATCCGGGTTGGCTCCCCTTGCAATGCCGGGACATGACAAAAAATAAAAATCGCCTTTTTCGTCCACAAAAGTATTCTGCTGAGCCGTGTTCACGTTACCAGGATAAGTGGAACGCGGATCCTTTTCTATATTCAGCAGCTTCATTTCAGGATAAGACATGCGGGCTATGTATACTGTGTCGGAAGAACCATAGCCCCTTTCTTCATTGTTAAAATGATAGGTATACCCCATCCATAGCTGACTGCCCCTCCAATGTTCGAACCCGACAGACATATTATCGAATAATGCACGAGGAGGAGGAAGAGGTAATTGATCCGTAACGACCGACATATCCCGGACATTTACTTTGGCGTAACGTTTTGGGTTTCTTCCCACACTGTGATTGACGAGGAAAACGGTGTCTGCATTGATAAATAATGCATTGTCCGGATAGCTGAAACCCTTAAGATGAACCGAGTCCAGGCGTTCAAAATGGGAATCTTCGATCCGTCCCCTGATAAAATATTCCGTTTTCGGATCTACATAATAATAATAGCCATTTTTAACCAGCATATAATACCAGATGCGCGGCGGGTGATCCAGCAATACGCCTTTTTCTATCGGATTTGCAGCGCCTGCATCCAGGCTGTCGGTTTGCCACAGATATTGCTTCTGATCTTTGCTCATGACAAAGAAACTATATTTTTTATGCCCGGCGGGATCCTTCTTTCTGCAAGCTCCTATAGTTGAAAGCAGGCTACCTATGATAAACGCGGCGATAATTGCCGGAAAGAAATTTTCAGGTTGTTTGATCATGCTATATACCGAACTGCTTTATTAACGAATTGCGTAACAAAGGAGGAAGTTCGAAAAGCAAGTCTTCATTCATGACCAATAATTCGGTATGGTGATTATTTTTCAAATCAAGGGCAAAATAAGTGGTTCCACCCGTCACGTGCATTTCCCTCTTTAGTTCCTGGTGATTACCGCAATAGTTCGAAAAGGACAGTTTCATACTTTTCTTAGGCGTGATTTTGATGATACCGCAGAAATCGACCATCTCGTTTTCCCGGTCAAATGTCGCCCGGCTTTCGTTGCCGAACTCAATATCGAACAATTCGGTGTTTAAACCTTTCATTTTCCGGCTTTGGACTACAGTATTTTCAGGCGCCTTTCCATTCCTAAAGACGGCCAGGCACGTTACAAGCAATACAATAGCAGCTGCCGCTGCCCAATATGATTTTTTAGCCTTTTTCCTGACTATGGTACTCAAATCAGGCGGGCCGGCCATAATAGTATCTGACTGTACCTGCTGCCAAATCTCCTCTTTGACAAGATTCTTATCGGATAAGTGATCCGGGAAATGAAAATCATCATCATCATCCAGTAACCATTGTTCTACGGCCTTCTGTTCATCCAGGCTGCAAAGACCCTGATGATACCGTTCAAGCAGATCTTTGGATACCTTCATAAAAAAGCGGGAAATGAAAATCGTTTAATGTAACAAACTTAGACAAACTTTCTTTTTTTAACAAGTTCGGTTATTCAGCACCGATCCGCTGCTATAAAGCGTAGTCACTCAATCTTGATCTCAGCTGCTTCAGTGCGCTGGCCAGATGATAAGCGGCGGTACGCTCTGAAATAAGCAATTCTTCAGCAATCTCCTTCGTACTTAAGCCGCGTTCACGGCTCATACGAAAAACACGCTGATAATTATAAGGAAGGGTATTTACTAAAGACACCAGGGTTTCCGAAAGGCAGCGATGCATGACCAAATCTTCTGTCACATTCGTTTCATACCCAGCTTCATCTGCCAGACGTTTTAAATGAGTAGTTCTGATCTGTTTGTTCCGGATATATTCAAATACTTTTAATTTAGCAGAACGCAGGAGATAACGTTCAACAGAATGAGTAAATGTCAGGGTATCTCTTCTTTCCCACACCGACTTAAAAATATCCTGTACTATCTCTTTAGCCACATCGACATCTTCCAAATGCGCATAACAGATTGAAAATACCTTTTCCCAATACCGGTTGTACAAATCAGTAAACACGGTTTCATCCAATGGCCCAGCCTTTTTTTCTACATCCTGATCGAACATGGCAAGCAAGAGATTTCGCTGCGAAAGTAATGTTTTTTATAATTATTCTAAATAAGATTTATAGTAATTCTAAATAACATGTAACAATGTTTATCAGAATCACTGTCGTTGTCAAAAGATTAAGTCATTTGTGAAACACTCACTCACAGCATGGCCGGGTAAAACCTCAGATGAACATATTTATATCACCAGTTAATAATTAGAACTTTATCACCGATTAAGGTTTTGCGATTTCGTGCAAATTTGCATATAATTGCAAATTTGCAATTGATAATAAAATGATAGATCTACCAAAAGCCCGGTCTGCGACCAGGCTTATATTTTTAGTTTGTGGTATAGGAATCTCCAGTTGGGCGCCGATGGTGCCCTATGTAAAAGACAGGCTGGGTCTAAATGACGGCAGCCTGTCTTTTACTCCTGCTCCTGGGTGCCGGTGCCATGCCGCTGCAATGGCACTGGTGCTATTCTTATTTGGTTCCGGGATAAGGGGAATGGATGTAGCCATGAATAGCCATCCCGGCGATCACCATGTTAAAACTAAACTATGTTAAAAGAAAAACGATTAGAACATATACTGACCGATTTGAAATCGGCACATCAGATATTTTATGAACAGCTGGCAAAGGATCTGAATGTATCGGAAGACACTATCCGGCGGGACATTGACCTTCTCCATAAACGTGGGTTGTTAGTTAAAGTACGCGGCGGCGCGATCCGCCCGGCATCAAACCCCTTGTCTTTCCAGGACCGGAAAGAACTTTTTACAGAAGGGAAAAGTATTGTCGCTTTAAAAGCACAGCAACTTATAAAAAATGCGAAGACAATTTTTATGGATGGAGGTACAACTATGCTTGGATTAGCTGCGAATCTTCCGCTCGACGCCAGTTTTCGTGTTATTACAAACAATGTAGCCCTTGTGCCCATTCTGAGTAATTTCCCCGGTGTAGAAATTATCGTACTGGGCGGATCCTACAACCGGTTGACTAAAACCAATGTGGGTATTCTGACTTGCCGGCAAGCAGATCAATATCATGCAGATCTTTATTTTATGGGGACCTGTGCGATCAATAGTAAGGCCGGTGTGACCACCGCAGTATTGGAGGATGGTGAAGTAAAACAAGCTTTTGTCAGATCTTCCCTGAAAACTGTCGTATTAAGCAACGTTGAAAAACTGGGAACCACAGACTTTTTCAGAGTCTGTTCAGTAAACGAGATTGATACGCTGGTCACCGATCTTCCGAGTGATCATCAGTTGCTTGATCCGTACCGCAACGCAGACCTTGAAATTTTATGATGTTCAGGCTCCGGTCATCAATTATGTATTATCACCGATTAAATAGACAAACACTATGACGTTAGAACACGTAGCCATCTGGACAAGTCAGCTGGAAAACTTAAAAGCATTTTATGAAACATACTTCAATGCTACTTCAAACGATAAGTATGTTAATCCCCTGACCCGACATGAGAGTTATTTTCTCACGTTTGATTCTGGTGCCCGGCTGGAGTTAATGCAGAGGCCTGATATACCTCAAAATAAAAATGATGCTACCGCACAATTTACCGGCATCATACATTTTGCATTTGCACTGGATTCGGTAGAAGAAGTGAACAAAAAAGCACAAGAATTCAAAAGTGCGGGGCTCGATATCTTAAGAGGACCACGCGTTACCGGGGACGGTTATTATGAATTTGAGATGTTTGATATCGACAGGAACAGGATCGAAGTGACTGCGAAATATATTTAAAGAGCAAAAAAAATGAGTTCCGGGTGGATATCCTATTAGGCAACCAGATTGAGGTCACCTGCGCACTACCCCTTATTAAACGGTTATAAGCGATTCTAAACGAATAAGCAGAATGAACGTCATTTTACGGCTATCAAATCATAAGTGGTATTCCGCCCCCCCCCGGGGGCTTTTTCCAGGATATCCTTTTCCATGAGATCCTGTATATCTCTTAATGCCGTATCCTGCGAGCTTTTGGTCATTTTTGCCCATTTAGTACTGGTCAGTTTGCCAAAGAAATCATCCAGCAAAACATTCAGCATATATTGCTGTCGGCTGTTTAATGCCGTATTCCGGTGTTTTTCCCAGAAATTAGTTCTTTTAACCACAGCAGCCAGGGTGTCTTCAGTATTATCCATCGCATGATAGAGACAGTCTAAGAACCATCTTAACCAGCTGGTGATATCCAACCCTCCCTTTTGAGTTTGCTCCAGGATATCGTAATAGGCGGTCTTTTCTGTCAATATTTGCGCGGACATACTATAAAAACGTTGTGCAGATCCGTCCGCCCGTGCTAAAAGCATATCCGTGATCGCTCTGGTGATACGGCCATTGCCGTCGTCAAAGGGGTGTATCGTCACAAACCATAAATGTGCTATCCCCGCTTTTAATATCGCATCGGTTTTAGGGTCAGCATTGAGCCAAGTCAAAAAAACAGCCATTTCGCCGTTTAGCCGTTCCGCCTCCGGCGCTTCAAAATGCACCCGTTCTTTTCCCATTGCTCCCGAGACGACCTGCATCGGGCCTGCTTCCGCAGTACGCCAGGCACCCACCGTAATTTTATGCATCCCGCTTCTCCCTGTTGGGAATAAAGCCGAATGCCAGCCAAATAAGCGGTCATCCGTTAATGCATTATGGTAATTTTGGGTAGCGTCCAGCATCATCTCCACAACACCCTCTACGTTTCGGTCCGCCGGAACAGCTCCCGCAAGTTCGATGCCCAGCCGCCGTGCAATAGAAGAGCGCACCTGGTCGGTATTGAGCTTTACCCCTTCGATCTCACTGGATTTGGTGACATCTAAAGTGAGGGTATCCAGCAACGCAGTTTCCTGCAATTTAAAGCCAGCTGAACTCATCAAGCCCAGTATACACCCTTGCCGGTGCCGCACTTCACCTAAACGTGCGACCAAAGCTTCCGTGTCCCAGGTAAAATCAGGCCATTCCTTTAATAGATGAACATACATATTGTCCGCAATTATGCGGTAAATATACAAGTTATTCTCCGCAAATCACATCATTGTCCGCATATTTGCGGATAAGGTTGTAAATAATCTCCGGAACAGGTATTTAACAAAGATAGATTAAGCGAACTGCAAAAGTCCTCGATCGCTATAACAATGTACCTTGATGTGAACGGTAACATACGATCAGTGTCGTTCTTTTCAAGCCCTGAAATTACTGCTTATGAGCTTGAAAAATTAGAGGAATCTTTAAAAAAGAATGTGTCCTTTTCTTTAAAATTGAAGATGACAGGGGCTCAGCTTTAGAACCTTGTAGAATAAATATCCACATAGAGAAAGTTCTCGACGGATCTTTTGCATATTAAGGACGAAAGAGTTCGTCATGTCAAATAGAAGAAGTTTTACCCGTCACTTTACCCCAAAAGCAAAAACGCCATTCTCTCGTGAAGAACGGCGTTTCGAAGTAGTCCATAGGGGAATCGAACCCCTGTTTCAAGAATGAAAATCTTGCGTCCTAACCCCTAGACGAATGGACCATTTACTGGTAAAGTTCTGGCTGCACTGTACGTGCTTCCGCCAAAACCGGCTGCAAAAATACGGGAATATTTTAATTTGGCAATAGCGCTGAATGTTTTTGATAAGAAAACTTTTTGTACTACTTTTATTCATGAGATGTCCGTAGAAGAAGAGAACAGAGATTTCTGGAATAAGATGCTGGAAGGTGATAAACAGTCTCTGTTTGACCTGTACAATAATACCTATTTCCACTTGCTGAGGTTTGGCCTTAAGATATGTGCGGATAATGATCTGGTAGCGGACTGCGTGAATCAGCTGTTCCTAAACATCTGGGACCGGCGTGAACGGCTGCAACCGGTAAAGAATGTGAGGGCTTATCTATTTACTTCCCTCAGGCGTAATATTCTTGATCAGCTTTCCTATCAATCAAGAATTGATCAGGCCGTGAGTAACATGCAAACGGAGGATGAGGAAACTGAATTGCCTTACGAAGAAATCCTGATCAGGGTACAACAAGATGAGGAGGTTAGAAAAAAACTCAATACTGCTTTAAAAAAACTTTCCCCCAAACAGATTGAATTTGTGAAGCTGAAATTCTTCGAAGGTTTGAGCTATGAACAAATCGCTTCTTCTACGACGCAAAGCATAAAGACCTGCTATAACGTCATCCACGACGCCGTAAAACTACTTAAAAGAGACCTTCTACCCGAAATCGACAAGAAAAAGCGGGAAATTTAATCTTATTTTAAAAAAAACACTTTTTTTCAGGGAAATTACCGGAAGTTTTCCGTCTGTATAGAAAACACTCACCTCTGGATGAATTACGACGACTACGAGACAGAAGACTTCGCATGCGATCACAGCTTTCAGCAGTATTGCAAAGGAGAAGATCGGAAAGCGACAGCTTTCTGGAGAGACTGGACGAAAAAAAATCCTGACAGGCAGGAGGCGATTGAGTCTGCGCGAAAGCTGGTTTCGATTCTAAGCGCAGGGCAGGAAAAACGTGAAGATCAGCTATCGCGGCTTCAGAGGGGCTTGCAGCAAAGAAAGCTTCTTGAGAATGACCTGAATGTTAAAAAGCGAGATTTCTTCTATTCCCGGAGAGCGGCAAAGTATCTAAGCGGCATAGCAGCGACCATCATCATAGCAGCCGGAGTATACTTCATTCAAAACAGGCGCTATCCGGGGGACAAACAGGTCAGTACATCTTATCATCAATCAAAATCATTCAGAACCGGAAAATCGGAACGAAAAACAGTCATTTTACCTGACGGAAGTTTCATAACTTTAAACCATAACAGCTCACTTGTTTTGTCGGCGGATTTCGGGAAACAGGTACGTGAGGTGCACTTACGGGGAGAAGGATTCTTTGAAGTCAAAAAAGATCCGGCTCACCCCTTCCTGGTTCATACAAATACGGTAACGGTAAAAGTCCTGGGTACAACATTTAACCTTAAAGCGCATGCTTCAGACGAAGGCGTAACTGAAACGACACTGCTGAAGGGGATTGTAGAGGTAGAGTTAAATCAGGGATCTAAAAAGAAATACTTGCTTAAAGCGGGCCACAAAATACGGACTGCCGGGAACATTAAAAAGACCCTTGTCAATCCAGATAATATTCAGGCAGAAATCAGTCCGCTTTTAAAAGAAGGCATTTCGTACAAGCCAGCTGAAACCGGCTGGTTGAGAAGCAGGATTGAATTGTCTGATGAGAAGCTGTCCGATATAGCTCTCAAGCTCGGAAAATGGTATGGAATCAGTATTGAATTCGGAGATGAAAACGTTAAGAATCTCCGATATTCCGGCACATTTGAAAGTGAAACTGTGGCAGAGGCTCTCGAAGCTCTGCAATTATCCTATCCGTTTAATTTCAAAGCTGAAAACGGGAAAATAATCATCACCAAGTAATAATCGGAAATGCTGGTTTCAGCCGCACCTTCCGTCAAATATTTATAAAAATCATCACTATCTGTTCATCACAAATCAACCCAATTTATGAGAAAAACTATACTACTGGTGCATCCCGGCAGTAATACGTTTGCCAGGCAAATCATTCGCATTATGAAATTACCTTCCCTGATCCTGCTCCTGCTGTGTTTACAGGTCTCCGCATCGGGCTACGCCCAAAACAAGATCAATGCAAATTACCGGGAGATCAGCATCAAGCATCTTCTGAAGGAAATTGAAAAGCAAAGCGGGTATCGCTTTGTGTACAATAACAGCATACTTCCTGAAAACCGCCATATAAGCATTGATGTCAGGGATGCTTCTATTGATGAAGCGATGCAACAGGTGTTAAAAGGCAGCGGGTTAAGTTATACCGTAAAAGGCGAGGGACTGATAGTGATCCATCATAACGAGTTGCGGGCAAAACCTGATCGGGTGGTGAGCGGCCGTGTGACCGACAAGCAGGGCTTGCCTCTGCCGGGAGTTTCGGTGAAAATCCCCGGTGCCCTGCGTGGTACCTCCACAAATGCAGAAGGACGCTTTTCGCTTTCGGTTCCGGAAGAAGCCAGTGTCCTTGAGTTCTCGTTTGTTGGATTCACCACACGAACTGTGCCGGTCAAAGGTCGGTCAGAAGTCAGTATTTCTCTGAACGAAGATAACCGGACACTGGAAGAAGTTACGGTTACGGGATATACAAACTATTCGCGTTCCAAGTCGGCAAATGCTGCTTCGGTTGTAACATCCGGAAAAATAGAGCAGGTGCCGATGGCCTCAATAGACCAGGTGCTTCAGGGAAGAGTTCCCGGGATGACCGTTATGGCAGGGACGGGTCAACCCGGAAGCAGTGCCTCGGTGACCATACGCGGTGTTGGAAGTATCAATGGCAGTACTGCTCCCTTATATGTTATGGACGGCATTCCAATTGAATCCGATTATTTTCAAACTATTAATCCTGAAGATATTGAGTCTGTCACCGTTCTGAAAGACGCCTCTGCAAAAGCGCTCTATGGATCGCGAGGTTCAAACGGAGTGATCGTCATCACGACAAAAAAAGGCAAAGCCGGAAAAGTAGCGGTTGAATACAAGTCACAGTATGGTTTGTCAGATCTCACCAGACCGCGGTTTACGATGATGAATACCGAACAAAGGCTTCGTTTTGAGGAAGAGGTGGGGCTGGAGATGGACGAGGACATCGGTCCCGGCTGGACATTCTCGCCACAAAATCCGGAAAACGCAAATTTATCGCAGGAGGAGAAAAACCGCAATGCCTCTATTCTTGACAGTATCCGTAAGATCAACACCGACTGGCGGGACATATTTTTCCAGCAGAGCAAATTTATGGAGCAGCAGGTGTCTGTAAGCGGTGGTAATGAAAATGTCCGTTTTTATAATTCACTTAACTACTATAGCCAGGACGGAATAGCGAAGAGAACGGGCATGGACCGTTATTCTTTAAGAAGCAATGTGGATTTCAGATCAGGTAAGTTCTCGGGCAATGTGAACCTTTCTCTTGGATATTCAAACTCCAGTTTCACAGAAGGTGAGGGAACAACAAGAGTCGGAACAGCCATGGCATCGGTATATTACGCACTTCCATATGAATATCCATACGCTCCCGACGGCACACTGATTCATCCGGGAAATGAGGACGAATATGATAATATATACGACTTGCGCGAAGGAAGCCAGGGACTTGAACGCCTTCTAAACTCTTCCAGTAAGACAGATCAGCTGAAATCCGTTACCGGAATTTCACTAAACTACGAGATCCTTCCGGGTTTGAAAGCAAGTACCCGTGCGGGGATTGATTACCGGAACTCTACGGATCAGACTTATATCAATCCGAACTCCTATTATGGATCGAGAGACAACTCTACTACCGTCGGGGGCAAGGGAAGGTTTGAAGAAGGCACGAGAAGGAATTTTAACATCATCTCTACTACCGGCCTGACGTACAGCAGGAGAGCCGGGGAGCTTCATGATTTCGAGGTATCAGGCTTTTTTGAATTTGTTCACGATAACTACAGGTCTTTTAATTATACAGCATTTGGCCTTGATGAAAGGTTACCCGAAACACCCGCAGGTATCTCAAACAATGATCACAACTTTTTCCCTACTATAGGAGGGGGAAGAACAAAAAGCGCCCTCATGTCGTATATGGCAACCGGACGTTACACATATAATGACAAATACACCCTTACCGGAAGCTACAGGTACGATGGATCTACCAAAGTAGCTAAAGCTAACCGCTGGCATGGATTCTACTCTTTAGGCGGAAACTGGAACATCAAAAAGGAAGATTTCCTGAAGGATCTGACGTTTATTCCAGCTCTCAGTGTCCGGGCCAGCTACGGAACCACCGCCAGTCCCTTCAGCAGCAACTTCCTCTACCTTCCGACATATGCGGCCAGCGGCTCTTATGGGGGAGCACAGGCCATTGTTCCGTCACAACCTGGGAATCCTGACTTCGACTGGGAGTATGTAGACGAATTTAACGCTGGCTTTGATATCAGCCTGCTGAAGGAAAGCCGTCTCAGGATCGCAGCTGACTTTTACAACCGGATCACCCGTAATATGTTCATTGACCAGCCGCTTTCTGCGACTTCAGGTTTTGACATCCTGTCGCTCAGCACCGGGAAAATGCGGAATCGCGGTATTGAATTTGATGTCCAGGGAGACATCATAAAAACCAAGGATTTTACGTGGACTGCCGGTATTAATGCAGCCTACAATAAGAATACGATCCTTCATCTCACGGACATTACAGACGAAGTTCTTGATGGCGACACCCGTATCCTGAAAGTAGGAAAGGCTTACGGGTCTTACTACGCTCCCCGCTGGGCCGGTGTAAACCGTGAAACAGGCGAACCTCAGTATTACAATACAGACGGTAGTATTACTACAACCTATAATGAAAACACTCAAAGCGTTGCAGAATCAGGCAGTATGTTTCCCAGGTTTACGGGTGGCTTCAGTTCGGGCATCAGTTGGAAAAGCTTCAGCGCAAGTGTTTTATTTTCATTCGTCACCGACGTAAAACGCTGGAACAATGAAGACTACTACAATGAAAACATGGATTATATGACCAGCAACCAGTCGATAAGGATGCTCGAGGACAGGTGGAAAAAGGCAGGTGATGATGCTATTCTTCAAAGGATTGATATTCCGCGGGAGTTTACGTCCAAAGACATCCAGGATGCCTCTTTTCTCCGGCTTAGAAATGTGAATATCGGGTATTCACTCCCCGCTGCAACAATAGGAAAACTCGGTTTCATAAAAAACCTCCGGATCTTTCTGCAGGCCCAGAATCTTTTTACCTGGACCAGCTGGAGAGGGCTTGACCCTGAAAACAGCAGCGTTTACGGCCGTTTTCAGTACCCGTCAGCCAGAACTTATACAGCAGGGCTTAATGTTAACTTCTAAATGTAAGACAATGATCACTAAAGACATAAAAAAATACCTACTGATATTTCCGGTCCTGTTCTTTCTGACATCCTGTGACAAGCTGGACATTTCACCTTCAGATACTATCGATCCTTCGGCTGCCTTTCGCAATATCAAGGATGTGAATATGGGCATACTCGGCGTCTATGGCTCTCTTGACTATACACTTACGGGAAACAATGTAACTGTATCCGACGAGGCCGTGATGCCCCAGGAAAACAACGTAACGAATACCAGCGCTTACCGCTGGCTCTATACGCCCGGAAGCGGGTCAGTTACCTCTGCCTTCTATGAACTGTATACCTCAATCGACCGTGCAAACCGGGTTCTTGCTGCAATCGATCAGATTAAAATTAAAGACAATGAACTTGAATTGAAAGAACAGTACCGAGGCGAACTGCTTGCTTTAAGAGCATACTGTCATTTTGAGCTGTTAAGAGCTTATGCGTCCTCATACCAGGAAGATGCCCTGGGCATTGCTTATATGAAAGCTTCAGCAATCGGCTATCCGGGAAGAGAATCATTTGGAACAGTAATCGCCAACATCAAAGAGGACCTGGTACAGGCAAAACCACTGATCCCCTCTTCTTTCAGCGACAGAACAAGGATCACAAAGAATGCAATAAGTGCTATTCAGGCCAGGGTTGCACTGTATGAGAAGAACTGGACGGAGGCTGTCACTTATGCTACTGAAGCTATTCAGGCACAACCGCTCGCTTCATTGAATGATTTTCCCGGGATCTGGACGGACATCAGTGAACAGGAAGTGATCTGGAAATTAAAGAGAGTTGCCGGAGACTCGCCGATCGGGGGTTTCTTCTTCCGGCAGAATGGCGGCATTGTTCTGTATGCCCCCTCAGTTAAACTTATTAGTTCCTTCGATAAGGACAAGGATATCCGATACACATCTTATGTTGCATTTGATCCGGACCGCGGCAATGGTAAATCACAATACCTGGTAAAAAAATACGAGGGAAGAAGCAATGAAGCTGCAGGACTTACCGACATTAAACTATTCAGAACAGCGGAAATGTACCTGATCAGAGCAGAGGCGGAAGCAGAGCTGAACGGGCAGCTAAGTGCGGCGTCAAATGATCTAAACACTCTTCGCGCAAACCGGATCAACGGTTATGCAAACCAGGTTTTTTCGGGTAAGGAGGCTATCATTACAGCGATTTATGCGGAAAGATTTAAGGAACTAGCTTTCGAAGGTCACCGCTTTTTTGATCTGAAACGCCGCAACATGCCTGTGGAGCGGCTCGCCGAGGATGCTGTAAATACAGCTGGATCACTAAGACTGGACCCTTCGAAAGCTCAGTACGCCTTCCCGATCCCGGCACAGGAAATTGCAGTCAACAAAAACATGGTACAAAACCCAAAATACAGTGACTAATGAAGTATTATGTATATCTTATAACGTTGCTTTCAGGCATACTGGCTTCCGCAGCAGGTAAAGGAAATATACCAGGAAGACCAGGCAAGACGCTTACGGGGAACGGGGCTGATCGCCCCGCTTCCCTGGGAATCACCGGTGACACATCCGATATCACTACCCCTACCAAGGGCGGAGTGGTGCTGATGGGGGGAGGAAAGGATGTAGACGCCGCCTTTAAATGGATGATTGAACGAAGCGGCGGCGGCGATGTGGTCATTCTGAGAGCGACAGGAACAGATGCATACAATGCATATGTTGACAAGATGGGAAAGGTAAATTCAGTGGAAACTTTAAAAGTAGATTCCCGGGAACTTGCGGAGAATGAAAAAGTAGCTGCAACGATCCGCAATGCGGAAATGCTGTTCATTGCGGGTGGCGACCAGTCTAATTATCTGAAGTACTGGAAAGGAACCAAAACAATGGATGCTATAAATTACCTGCTGAGGGAGAAAAAGGTGCCTGTGGGCGGCACAAGCGCAGGGTGTGCTATCCTTGGAGAAGCCTATTATAGCGGTGAAAAAGAAAGTGTCACAAGTAAAGAAGCACTTGCGGACCCGTATAATCCTAATGCAACTGTATATCCGGGGGGGTTTTTGCGTGCACCATTCATGGATAAAGTGATAACGGACCAGCACTACGTCGCACGAAAACGCCAGGGACGGCACATGGCCTTTCTGGCACGCCTGATAAAAGATCATAACTTTGCTCCCAAAGGAATTGCGGCAGATGAACGGACGGCGGTATGTATTGACGATACCGGGCAAGCGAAGGTATTCGGGACCGGCACAGCGTATTTTCTGCTGACCGACAGCAGCCGTCCGCCGGAAGAATGTGTACAGAGACGGCCTTTAAGCTGGACAGCGGGCCAAAAAGCCGTAAAAGTATACGAAATACCGGCTTCTCCGTCGGGAGCAGGATCTTTCGATGTGGCAGGATTCAGTGAGCAGTCTGCACAGGGCGGCAAATGGCAGTGGTGGAATGTCGAAAATGGAGTATTGAACGTAATAAATAACGATTAATGAGACTTAGAATAACAAGAGTGGCGGCAGTTGTAATACTGCTCACCCAAATACAGGGATATACACTGGCACAAAAAAAGGTAAAGTATGTCATGGTCATCCATGGCGGTGCGGGAACCATCCTTAAGTCGAAGATGACACCGGAAAAGGAAGCTGCCTACAGGGCGGCTCTCACACAGGCATTACAGGAAGGTTACTCAAAGCTGAAGGCCGGAAAAAGCAGCCTTGATGCAGTAGAAGCAGCTATCCATGTAATGGAAGACTCTCCGCTGTTTAACGCTGGCAAAGGTGCTGTTTTCACTCATGATGGACGAAACGAGCTTGACGCCTCGATCATGAACGGCAAGACACTGGGAGCCGGTGCGGTAGCCGGCGTAACGACAATACGCAACCCTATCAGTGCGGCACGGGCAGTGATGGAAAGGTCCGAGCATGTGATGATGGTAGGCGCAGGTGCTGAAAAGTTTGCAAAGGAAGCTGGACTAACTATTGTGGACCCCAAATATTTCTGGACCAGGGAGCGCTGGGAAGGACTTCAGCAGGCAATAAAAGAGGACTCTACAAAAAGCGTACTGGATCATGGAAATAAAAAAACGATGCGGCTGGGCACTATAAACCACGATTATAAGTTCGGGACGGTCGGCGCCGTTGCGCTTGACAAAGACGGAAACCTTGCAGCTGGCACTTCCACCGGCGGTATGACCAACAAAAAATACGGACGGGTCGGTGACTCGCCCATCATTGGAGCCGGCACTTACGCTAATAATGCTACAGCAGCTATTTCTTGCACGGGATGGGGAGAATTCTATATCAGGAGTGTTGTAGCACATGATGTTTCTGCGCTGATGGAATACAAAGGTTTATCTGCCGCAGAAGCTGGGAAAACCGTTATAAATAAAGTAGGTAAATTAGGTGGCGACGGCGGCATGATCATCCTCGACAGGAACGGCAATGCTGCAATGCCCTTCAATACTGAAGGAATGTACAGGGGAAAAGTAACAGAAGAGGGAAAGATTGAAATAGAGATATATAAGTAGAGAGTTTAGAGTTTAAAGTAGAAAGTTTAAAGTGGAGAGTTAAAAGTAAGGGGTTAGGGGGTTTGGGGCAGATCGAATTCGTCGCCTGCAGCAAAGACTGAGAATTTAAGATCTTTCAGCCGGATAAGGCCTTTTTCATTTACCTGAAGGCCTTTCGGCTGAGAGACCCTGACCACCTGGCTGTCTCCGGCAACTTTTACATGTTTTCCCTTTACGATTATTGCTGTTCCTTCATCAATGCCTATACAGGTATAGGATGGGTTTGCAGCTAATGCGGACAGTAGCCTGTTATAGCGGCTTCGTTTCAAAAAATGCTGATCAATGATAACAGAATGCAGGAGTCCCATACCCTGCTTAAACTCAATATTTTTATCCCATAATTTATCGAAGGTCTCTTTATAGGAGGTGTCTCCTTTCAACTGGCTTCCTGTAATCATTTTATGGCTCATAACAGCTGCGCCGGCACTGGTTCCTGAAATGGTTGCGCCCTTTCTGTAAGCTTCATGAATAGCATCGTAAACTGGCGTTCCTCTGACGATGTCCATAAACCGGTCCTGGCTTCCCCCGGTGATGAAGATAATTTTAGCCTGTGCAGTTGAATCACACCATTGTTTCCTGGCAGCAGTTTCTTTTGTAAAATTGAAACATGTTATTTTATTTACTCCGGCCGCTCTGAACTGTTCCGCTACTGCCTGAAAAGACTCCTCCGGTTCTTCGCTCGCCATCGGCAGCACGACAACATAATCCTTAACGGACAAATCTGCCGTGCTAACCAGCTGCTTCATGAGCTGAGGCGATCTGCTTCCTCCGCCGATAATAAAGAGACTGCCTTTAGCTGACTGCGAATGGACAGAGAAGCTAAAAATAACTGCAAAAAAGAGAGAGAAAAGCTTTGCTTTACAAGGAGAAATCCAAGGTGTCTTCATCAGTATTTCATATAGAACATGTGATTCTCAAAGGTAGAGCATATTCTCTATTTCTTCAGAACTGATTTCATAATCCGGATTAAAGTCTTTCGTATTTATGTAATCAATTATTGACTGATATAATTGTGCAGCTTCCGGCTTTTCTAACATCTTATTTAAGGGAGACATACATACAAGAAGCTTTCCTTTGCCAACTTTAAATTCAAAGATCAATCCCAATTTATGGTTCCGCTGCAGATTGTCAATAACCTGAACAATGGGACGAAAAGAGGCCGATGTCCTATCCAATAGCAGTGGATTAGCTGCCTTTATAATAGAGAACCACTGCCAGTTTGTATGAAAGTCGGTAGGGAAGGCTTGAAAAAGAGGGTGCTGAGGATTCGTGAGCAATCCTAATGTCCCTGGTGAAACGGGCTTCTTTAACGACTCACTTATGCTTTTGAACATTTCCCAGTTCCAGAACTCAGGAGTGAACAACCCCGGTACACTATGCGCTCTAACATCTTCGCCGGAAGGGAACAAAATCACTTTTGCTCCTTTTTCCAGCCGGGCCCTAATACTTTTATCATATTTATTGGTGATGTAAATATCCCTCTTCCGGGCGGGCTCTTTGGGTTGCGGATACACCCAGACCGGATAGGAATTCTGATATGGCGTCCCTTTTATCAGGATAGTTACAGTCAGCTTTTCTGCCTTTCTTACTTCACCAAGACCATAAGAAAGCTCTCCGACCGCTTTTACCCCTTCGTTTTCTATATTTAAGCCGGTAAAAAGGCCTTCTTTAAGTATGAGGCCTTCAGAATTCCTGATCTCCCATCTAACGTCTTCTTTTATTGTCCGGTCAGAATAATTGGCTACTTCTATTTTCGCACGGAAAGTTTCGGTATTGACCCAGCAGTACTTTGGAAACTCTGCCAGTACCACAATCTCGTTACATGATTTGATCCACTCTTCTCTCGTCACTACGTTCTTACTATCCATAAAGGCGTCGAGGATCCCTACCAGGGCTGTCCCCTGGCCCGGAAAATCCTGCAGGTCAAGCAATTGAAAACCACCGAATCCCTTTGTACGAAGGGCTGCTTCCATTTCCGCTTTATAACAAATGGCAGCCCAGGCTCCGGAAGCCTTCTGAAAGGCTTTATCCTGGTCCTGCATTCCCGCCTTCTTCAGGCGATCCCGAAATACTTCGAGATTCCGGGCCTTTAATATCCCTGTATACTTTTCGATTTCAGCATAGTCGGGATACACCTGATACTGTCCGATCTCGTGACTGACAACCGGGATCTTCAGTTGGGAAACCGGGTAGCTAAAGCGCAGTTCTGTTGACGGTGTAGCCGTATTCAAAAGTCCGCCCTGCCTGGAATCGGAAAAAGCATGGGTAAGCCTGACGTGGGTGAGCACTGTATCTCCGTTAGATGGAGTACGGGCTCCTACGAAAAAGTCGGAGGATGCCGGCGGAGGGTAATAACCGATATTCACGTTAGAAGCAAGAGTGTAAAGTGGCCGGCTGTCATACTGTTTTAGTTCACGGATATTTTTCTCTGCCTTATCCTGTCCCGACCATATTTCGTTTCCATGGGAAAACATCACAAATGAGGGATGATTCGCATAGTTTCTCAGCATCGCCATGCCCTCCTGCTTCAATTTCGCAGCAACCGTATCCTCATTTAAGCCGCCCCAGAACGGCAGTTCCGCCTGAATATATATTCCAGCCTGATCAGCTGCAGCAAAAGCAGCCTCCGGAGGGCAGTAAGAATGAAAGCGATAGTGATTGATTCCATAGGATTTAGCTATCCGGAACACCCTCGTCCATCCTTCTGTATCCATAGGGGGATGCCCGGTAAGGGGAAAAACACAGGCATCATGTTTTCCTCTTAAAAATGTCACTCTGCCGTTAATACTGAATTGCGTTCCCTTTCTGCTAAATTTTCTCATTCCGAAGCTCACTTTTTGGGCATCTTTTGACTTCCCATGTGAAATAGCGGCGGTGATCTCATACAAGGGCTGATGATTTTCATCCCATAGATTACAATTCCCCTCCATGTTATAGTTTAGAACAACAACTGAATCCGCCAATACATTCAGCCTAAGCGGCGGCAGATTTTTGGCTGTACCCCCTGTTATTGATTTAACATTAAGTTCGGCGGCTATCTTATGGCCTTTTAGATAATTACCGACACTTATCCTAACTTCAATTTTTTGTTTGTCTATATCGGGATAAACCTGAAGGTCTGAAATATATGTTTTATCAGATGCTTCGAGAAAGATCTTGCCTATGATCCCGTTCCAGTTAGTCTGGGTGTCGTCCGAATAAATATGTACATTTCCATAAGGGGTAAGTTTAAGCCGGTTGTCAATGCGGATGGTCAGATAGTGTTCTCCGGGGCTCAGGTAAGGAGTCACGTCAAACTGCTGGGGAGACTGAAGCAAAGCGGATCCACCGGCTGTCTTGCCATCTATCCACACAGTGGAACTCTTTGTTCTCTCCAGATATAACATAATACGCTTATTTTTAAATTCCCGGGGAACTGTAATTTTTTTCCTGTACCAAGCGGCCCCTTCGTAGATATAAACCCTGTTAAGGTGCATAGTGCTGGTATCTTTATTAAGAGTACCCTTTTGGTTCAGGTCGGTGGTACCGGGCAGCGTAATGCGGTCAGGGAGATCTTTTAAAAACCACTTCTCTTTCATTCCTGAATCAGCAGGATCTGCGGCAAACTGCCATCCGCCGCTCAGTCCGATCCGGCTACGATATAGACCGGTGTCTTCCTGCTGTGCGAAAGCAACAGCATTTATCAAAAGAAACAAGAGTGTGATAAGCCTTTTCATGTTTGAAAGATATCACTCCGCTGATTAACAAACAATTCCAGGCAGGCGTCCTTTCTTTGAATCATAAGGAACGCCAAGATACCCGCAATGGCAGCCCAAAAGAACCATTTCCAAAATCAACAAACTGGCTTTCAATGAAATAACCCGGGTTGGATATAATTTCTCTAACAATACTCCGCATGAGCAACCGATAATTCTGCTCAGAAAAATGTAGAAAACGATGTATTAAAAGCTAAAAAAGTACAGCGCCGTACCGGTGCTGTACCGGATAAAGGAGCATAAATGTTAAAGTCAGATTAGGAAAATAATAAATCTTTTTTAATTGCGGTCGATGCTTCTTAAATTAGGGTCAGTTATGCCAGGCAAAGACCCGCAGTTGTGGACGGATGTTCAGCTCCTTGAACTTGTTAAGACAGATGATCTTACGGCTTTCGAAATGCTGTATAACAGATACTGGTCAAAACTTTACCTGTCTGCCTACAATATCCTGAGAGACCAGCAGGCTTCTGAAGATATTGTGCAGGAGATCATGACCGATCTGTGGGTAAAACGTTCTTCTTC
>JBQGEO010000308.1:0-3436 GCA_052039655.1 Pararcticibacter sp. | reverse complement strand
AGGCAAACCATTTGAAAAAGATTTGCTGGTGGCACGTGTAGCTAACCTTTTAAGTATCCGCAATAACCTCCGCAGCTACTTTTACAACGAAATTACGCTTAAAACAAACTCTGTCGCCATCTCTGAAGAGTATAAAGCTTTCATGCAGAAATGCATGGAAGTGGTGGAGGAACATCTAACCGATCCCCAGTTTAATATCAAGGTACTGGCCAGGGAAGTGGGCATGAGCCATTCAAATTTATACCGCAAGGTTAAGTCCTTATCCGGGTATACCGTTACAGCATTTATTCGTCTTATCCGTTTACGAAAGGCAGCAGAGATGCTGATCAACACAGATTACAATATCAACCAGGTTGCCCTGGAAACAGGGTTTAACAACATTAAATATTTCCGCAGTCAGTTCGTCAAATTGTTTGGTGTCAATCCTTCTGATTTTGCCCGCCGTAATAAACCTGTATTTCAAAAGCGGATTAACATAAAACTTTAGAAAAAGGCCTGGCACAACGGTTAATTATGAAACCAGTGGAAGAGCAGGTTGCATGCCCTCAGCATGGCTTTACGGTGTTTTGCTTAAAAATTACCTTACAATTGCTTGATTTGTACCCCTCCTTTTCTGCAATTAAGAGCCATGTTTGCTTCAACTAAAAACTAAATTATGTATAAAGGTTTACAAAGAAAATTTCCTTCACCTCCTACAGATACCTGAGGTAATTGCTAAAGGCAGAAATGATCTGCAATTTCAATAAGCGATCCAGTTTCTCTCGCTCTTGAACAACTAAGATTTAACCAATTGAGCTATTAGCAGGGGTATGCTTACTCCCTTCTGAGGCTCCTATCATTCATTTAATCTTTTAGGTATATATCAATGGAAATATATCAGAACAGTAAAAGTAAAAAGGCTAAGCATTATAAAGACATCCTGCCCGCGGGAAGCCTTATATTCATTTTAGTTCTTTATACAACAACGGGGCTTTACGCCGGTAATGATTCCTTCTCTAGGGTAAAAAAGTCATTAACTGTATCCTCAGCAACCCTGGCAAAAGAGGAAATAACCGGGATGGTCAAAGACGAAACGGGTCAGCCGATACCCGGCGCCAGTGTAAAAATTAAAGGAACCACCACAGGCGCAGTAACTGATGTAAACGGTAAGTTTAAAATAGCCGCAGACAGAGGGGCGGTACTTGTCTTCTCGTTTATTGGCTCCGAAAGTAAAGAAGTCCAGGTGAGAGACAGCCAGTTGATAAATGTAACGTTAAAAGCACTGCAAACTTCCCTGACGGAAGTAGTCGTCAACGGGTATACTTCTCAGCGAAGATCAAATGTTACAGCAGCTATCAGTACAGTCTCAGGAAAAGAGCTGTTAAAATCACCTGTTACCAACGTGACACAGGCATTGGCTGGGGTTGTTCCCGGGGTAATTGTGCAGCAATCACAGGGCCGCGCCGGCATTAACTCTGCTAACTTATATATCCGCGGACGGGTGTCTCCCACTGCTACAGCCCTGATCATTGTAGACGGTGTGGAGAGAAGCAGCTTCGGCGATATAGACCCTAATGAGATAGAAAGTATCAACGTATTAAAGGACGCTTCGTCAACCGCCCTGTACGGTTTAAAGGGAGCAAACGGAGTGTTTGTCATTACAACAAAAAGAGGCAAAGAAGGGCCTGCCAAAGTCAGCTTCAATATAAATCAGGGCATCTTAACCGCCACTGAGAGGCCTGACATCCTCCCCGCCTATGAGAGCGCTATGCTGTATACCGAAGGCCAGAAAAATATAGGCGAAGCCCGCAACTTTACGGATGAGGAACTGCAGATATTTAAAGACGGCACAGGAGACCCGCTATTATACCCGAACGTTGACTGGTATTCGGCACTGGTGAGAGACAGCTGGACACAGAACCAGCAGAATGTTACGGTTTCCGGGGGCACAGGCAGAATAAAATATTTCACATCTTTCGGCCACCAGTTTGAAGACGGGAATTTCAAAGAGTTTAAAACACCCCTGGATTATAGCACTACCCCTAGCTACAACCGGTATAATTTCAGGGCGAGAGTGAGCTTTGATATCAGCAAAACAACGAATTTCGAGGTCAATCTTGCCGGGCGTAATGAACACCGGTACAGCCTTTCGGGATACAGTGAATACAATGATCCTGCCGGTGTCGTCAGCAACGGCATAGAAGGGCTAGTAGGACGCTCCCTGAAGATACCGGCATGGGGGCTCCCCTTTTTTCCGGAATATACGAATTCCACAGATCCCGCTGTTATAGCGCTTGACAATACCTATAATCACATTGTGAATATGGCTTTGCTGGGCACAAACAGCTACAATCCATACTCCTATATCACCTATGGCGGTTATGCATTCACCGATACCAATATCGGGGAGAGTGTTTTTACACTGGATCAAAAACTCGACTTTATTACGCCGGGTTTATCCGTAAAAGGACAGTTTGGATATGATTCTAATTTTATTTCAGGTAAGCTGCAGCGCGGAAGCATTGGCTCTTTTAACCTCGACCGGTCTACAAAGCAGCTAAGCCCGTATTCATCCACATATAACGACTATTTAGGCAATCCGGCCTACACACGCAGTGGTTATAATAAAACGAACCTGCAGCTATTCATCAACTACTCACATAGCTTTGATAAGCATAACGTGAGTGCCAACATCATCGGGCAGCGCGAACTGAGAGGGGCGACCGACGCAAGCGCTCCGTTCGCTAACCAGGGCATCGTTTCGCAGGTGATGTATAATTATGCCAATAAGTACTTTTTCACAGGAAGCGCCACCTATAACGGTTCTGAAAACTACGCGAAAGATTACAGGTACGGTTTTTTCCCCTCTGTCTCTGTCGGGTATAATATCGCCAATGAAGAGTTCATGAACTCTGTTAACTGGTTAAGCATGCTGAAGATAAGAGGATCTGTCGGCAGGGTAGGTATCCCGAGTCCGGGCACCGGGCGCTTCTATTACCAGGATAAGTTTGGCGCCGGTTCGAATGTCCCCTTCGGTAATCCAAACAGCAGCTTCAGCGCTCCAACCTACACACAAACTCAATATGGAAATCCCATGGTTTCTTTCGAGACTTCGCTCAAAAGAAATCTGGGCCTCGACCTGTCCATGTTTAAAGATAAGCTTTCCGTTACCGCTGATATATTCGACGACCGCAGGTCAGATATCCTGACAAGCCGCTCAAATACCAGTTTCAGCTCTTATGGTGCCTCTGTGCCAAGTGTAAATTATGGCGTAAACTATAATCATGGTTATGAGGCGACGGCAACCTATCAGAACCGGGACCATAAGCTTACCTATTCCGTTACCGGGAATATGAGCTTTTCACGTAATAAGCGTGAGGTTCTGGATGAAGCGCCGGGTACATTATCTAATTTAAAAGTGACCGGAACACCCATCGGTACCTATTATGGCTATCAT
>JBQGEO010000307.1:0-3380 GCA_052039655.1 Pararcticibacter sp. | reverse complement strand
GGTGAAAGTTCAGAATGAAAGCAAAAAAACCGAAGGCTAATATCCAAGTCCAGATAAAAAGCAAAAAGTCCTGAATACCGCAGGACTTTTTACTTTGAACTTTTTACTTTCAACTTTTAACTCTAAACTTTCAACTCTACGTGTATCCCAGTATCTTCAGCACCTGCTTGCTGTTCTGCTCTTCGCCGAACACATCGAAGTTGAACGTTTCATCGCGGTTGCGGCGAATGATGACATGCTTGGGTGAAGGAAGAAGACAGTGATGAATGCCGCCGTAGCCGCTGAGGACTTCCTGGTAAGCTCCGGTATGAAAGAAGCCCAGGTATTGTACTTTTCGCGTTTTGGGCATAAATACACTGTTCATGTGTGCCTCCTGGTTGTAGTAGTCCTGGCCATCACAAGTGATGCCGCCAAGGTTTACGCGTTCGTACTCAGAATCCCAGTTATTAACCGGGAGCAGGATGTATTTCTGATTCAGCGCCCATACATCAGGAAGGTTGGTGATAAACGAGCCGTCTAGCATCAGCCATTTTTCGCGGTCATTCTGCTGTTTTCTGCCCAGAACTTTATAGAGGATCCCGGACGCTTCCGCCACGGTATACTTTCCGAATTCAGTAATGATGTCGGGCTCCATCACCTCATGCTCAGCGCAGATCTCCTTGATCCGCTTAACAATTTCATTCACCATATACTCGTAATCGAAATCGAATACAAGTGAATCTTTGAAAGGCATTCCACCCCCGATATCAAGAGTAGTAAGATCGGGATTAACCTTTTTAAACTTGCAGTATAAGGTTACATATTTCTCAAGCTCGTTCCAGTAGTACGGCGTATCTGAAATCCCCGAATTAATGAAGAAATGCAGCAGCTTAACTTTAAAATTCGGATTTGTAGCAATCTTATTATTATAAAAATCGATCACATCTTCCATTCTCACACCCAGACGGGAAGTATAGAACTGCGAATCAGGCTGCTCTTCAGCCGCTATGCGGATCCCAAGGCTGCATGGAAGATCAAGTTCATCATCATAAATATTAAACTCCTCCTTATTATCGAGAACGGGAATAATATTATGGAAGCCATCATGAAACATGTCAATGATGTACTGCTTATACTGGTAAGTTTTAAAGCCGTTGCAGATGACAGTAATATCCTTGGTAACCACGCCCTTCTTTTCAAGAGCGTCAATCATAGGCATATCAAAGGCCGATGATGTTTCCAGGTGGATATCATTCCTTAAGGCCTCTTCAACAATATGCCTGAAGTGGGAACTTTTTGTACAATAACAATACATATAGCTGCCACGATAATTATTGTTGATAATAGCGTGCTGAAACAACAGTTTTGCCTGCTGTATCTTTTTAGTTATTAACGGGAGGTAAGTGAAGCGTAATGGAGTGCCATACGTATCAATCATTTCCATCAGGTTAAGATCGTGGAAGTACAATTCATCATCGATAACTTCAAATCCGTCCTGGGGAAATCCAACACTTAAATCAAGAAATTCCTCGTAGCTCTGCATTAATTAAAATTTTCGCAAAAATGTGATTTTTTAATGAAATAAAAAGAAGTTTTAAGAGATCGACCTGAGATTTGAAAAACAGATGATACGGACTTTCCGGAACGGGCGAAACTTCTTGTTTTAAGCTGATCACAAAGAGGTACGGTGCGGCAGATAAATTTCAGCTATCATACACCTCGCGCTGCCTCCTCCCGCAGTTTCAATGGTATCCAAAGGCGCATGGATCGAACGAAAATGACTGCCTAAAACTCTCAGCTGATCGCCGTTCAGACTATGATATGCCTGCGACGACAAAACCAGCAATTTTTCGCCCTCCGCATTTCTCAGTTCAAGCATGTTTCCCGCGAATGAAGCCATCTGCCGTTTGCTTATTGCAACTATCTCTTTAGAAGTGGCCGTTAATGTATCTGTTAATAAGGCTCTTTCTTTCAGGTCATGTATAGACTCGAGGCATACAATGGCGCAGCTGCTTCCTATTGCCATCATCACATTCGTATGATAAATTGCTTTTCCCCATTCATCAAAAGCATGAAAAGGAACTATCCGGAAGCCGCTGGATGCAGCAAAGGCGGAGAGCACTTCCTCATTTGTGCGGGATGAGAGGCAGGCATATATAATCTTGTTGACCCGGTCCAGTACCATGCTCCCTGTTCCCTCAAGATATTTTCCTTCTTTCTCAAAACTGCTTAGGTCCTTAACATCCCGCACAAGATAATCTCTCCGAAGAATTTCTACTATGTCCATCCTTCTCTCCAGCCGCCTGTTTTCGGCCTCCATCGGATAAAGATATATCATCCCGTCAGCATGCGTCGTCAGCCAGTTGTTCGGGAAGATCGAATCAGGGGTATAAGGCTGCGGCGTATCTTCAATCACGGTAACCCGCACCCCGGCATCCCTGAGCACCCTTACAAAATGATCAAATTCCGCGAGCGCACGATCCTGCAACTGCTCATTTCGCACTTCCCGGCTTTGAAACGCATTGCTATCCGCTGTTTGTTCATTAAAACCGAACTTCACCGGGCGGATCATTAATATATCTGGAGTTGACTGCATTCTTGAGTTGAGAGTTGAGAGTTGAGAGTTGAAAGTTAAAAGCTAAAAATTGAGAGTTGAGAGCAAAAATTTTAAATTTAAATACACAGACGATTCGTAGTACAATTGTAAGTTATTGAAAAATCTAACAAAGTTTTCCTTTATTCTAAAATCACCCGGGTTTGCAAACACTACATTTCATCTGTTAAATACACAATTCTCAGCTACGTCCACTTCAAACCCAGTTTCCCGTCCAGAACTTTCTACTTTTGACTTTCAACTTTTAACTCACTAAAGATCAATTCTCTTCCCTCAGCAACGGCATGCTCATACAATGAAATCCTCCTCTGGCACGCGACAGCTCTGCCGACGGCATCAGGATCAAAGTATCTTGTATTTCTTCAACGGACAGCTCATCAGATTCAAGCTTTGAGACCAGTTCCTCAGCCTGAATGACTGAAAAGCCCTTTGCTTTGAATGCGTCGACGGTTCGGTCATTGCGGTCGTAGCCCACAACTACCCCTTCCTTCAGTGCCAGAAGGTTGCAGGAGTCCGTCCATTGTTCTCTTACATCAAATGGAAAATGATTGTTTCCGCTATAGATAAAACGAACCTCATCTTTACATCCGAGATCATTTTTGCTGATATCCGTCAGGAGATCTTCAATGCAGGTGTACATCCTCGGGCGGTCAACCTTGCCCTTCACAAACTGAAAGATCTCGGGCTTCTCCTTATTCCGCTTTTCCGAGAGGTAATCCACAGGTTCAGAACCCTTGTGTTTCTGCTGAGATGAAATAGATCCCAATACCACCCATGTCCTGCGGTC
>JBQGEO010000306.1:0-15676 GCA_052039655.1 Pararcticibacter sp. | reverse complement strand
CCTTGCTATGGAGTTCAACCAGCAGGCAGCAATAGAATGTGCCCAGATGGTTAAGATGATCCCCTATCAATGAGTGGAGAAACCGGGAAATGGATAATACTTGCAGGCCTGGTCATCCTGCTTGCAGGTATTGTTGTTTATTTCTTTCATGATAAATTACATTGGCTTGGAAATCTTCCGGGAGATATAAAAATTGAAAGGGAGAATTTCAGATTCTATTTTCCCTTTACCACCATGATCATTATCAGCCTTATCATTAACCTGATCATCCGTCTCTTTCGTTAAGCGGTTTATCGCTTACTGAACATTCCAACGGCTGGTTCTTTATCATTATGCCGGAAATTATATAAGTTTGTGTTCTCATGCAAGAAAATCTGCTTACGTCCGGCTGGGGTGCTGTTGTGGCTTTTGCCGCATTGGTTATGACCATATTGTTTTATCTCACGCTTTATACTACCCTTAATATCATTAAAGCTGAAAACAGGAAACTACATCCCCTGACTGTATGGCTGCTCTTTATTCCCGGATTTAATCTCGTATGGAATTTCTTCGTTGTTTCTGGTGTCACAGTATCCATAAAAAATGAGTTGCAAAGCCGGAACTATGATGTGATAAAGAGACCGGCTTTTGTCTCGGGGATGGCTTATGCTATCCTTACAGCACTTGGGATTATTCCTTTATTATTAAAAATTCCATTCAATATGCAAATCCCTGAAACGTGGATGATGCTCTTTGGTCTGCTCGGCCTCCTTCAGATCTTTTCTTTAATAGATTATTGGAGAAAGGTAAACTGGTACATGAAGATCATCAGGAACGAGAATAATCTTTTTAATAATGAGGAGGAAGACACGAAATTATGAAATTAAGTAAAATAAGCTCATTTCTCGAATCTTTAGCCCCTCTCTCCTACCAGGAAGATTATGATAACTCGGGGCTGATCACCGGTAATCCCGATATGGAAGTAAGCACTGCTCTGATTTCCCTGGATTGTACGGAACCCGTGGTGGATGAAGCAATCAGAAAGGGCTGCAATCTCATTATTTCCCATCATCCGATTGTTTTTAAAGGTCTTAAAAAGCTTAACGGGAAGAACTACGTAGAGCGGGTGGTAATGAAGGCTATTAAAAATGATATTGCTATATATGCTATCCACACCAACTTTGATAATGTTTTAAATGGCGTGAACGCCAGGATATGCGAGAAGCTGGGTATAAAAAATTTTAGTATCCTGGCTCCGAAGAACGGCCTTTTGAAGAAGCTGGTTACCTTCTGCCCCATTGCACAAGCAGATAAAGTCAGGCAGGCTCTTTTTGATGCAGGCGCCGGTCACATTGGAAACTATTCTGACTGCAGTTATAATACCGAGGGATTCGGTACTTTCCTGGCTGGCAGCGATACCAATCCTTTCGTGGGTGAAAAAGGTGTACAACACCACGAAAAGGAGGTGCGGATAGAGACAATTTATCCGGCAGTTATCGAACGGCAGCTGTTGATCGCCCTTTTGCAGACTCATCCTTACGAGGAGGTAGCCTATGATTTGTATCCTCTTACAAATACGTTTGAAGTAGGATCGGGGATGATCGGTAACCTGGATGAAGAAGTGGACGAACTCACCTTTTTAAAACTGGTGAAAGAACGTCTGAACGCTAAAGTGATCAGATACACTTCATTACGGGGGAAAAGGGTGAAAAGAGTAGCCGTGTGCGGCGGATCAGGAAGCTTTTTGCTCGGCAAAGCAATTGCAGCGGGCGCCGATGTTTTTATTACTTCCGATTATAAATATCACGAGTTTTTTGATGCTGAAGGAAAAATAGTAATTTCCGATGTCGGACATTTTGAAAGTGAGCAATTTACACAGGATTTGTTATTTGAAATTATTACAAAAAAATTTCCTAACTTTGCACTCCATTTAACATCAATACATACAAACCCAATAAATTATTTAATTTAATGGAACAAACCGTAGAACAAAAGCTGAAGGCTTTATACGAACTGCAAACCATCCATACTAAAATTGATAAAATCAGGCAGGTAAGGGGTGAACTTCCTATGGAAGTATCTGATCTTGAAGATGAAGTAGCCGGCCTTGAGACCCGCATACAAAAGATTAAAGCAGAACTCGATGATCTCGAGGACTCGATTGTCACAAGGAAGAATATGATCCGTGATGCTCAGGCGAATATTAAGAAATATGAGACTCAGCTGAACGAAGTGAAGAATAACCGTGAGTACGATGCTATTTCGAAAGAAATAGAAATTCAGGGTCTTGAGATTCAGGTATGCGAAAAGAAGATCAGGGAGCATGGTTTCGAAATCACCAACAAGACGCACGTTTATGATAAGGCTTTAGCTGATCTTGAAGAGCGCCGTAAAGATCTTGATGCAAAGAGATCTGAGCTCAACAATATTACATCTGAAACTGAGAAAGACGAGCAGGAGCTGGCTTTGAAGGCTAAAGAGGCTGAAGAGAATATCGAAGAACGTCTTCTTTTTGCTTACTCAAGACTTCGTAACAATGCGAAGAACGGTCTTGCCGTTGTGACTATCCAGCGTGATTCATGTTCTGGTTGTTTCAATCAGATCCCTCCTCAGCGTCAGCTCGATATTCGTCAGCATAAGAAGATCATTGTTTGCGAGCACTGCGGAAGAATATTGATCGATGAAGCATTGACGAACGAACACCAGGAAGAAGTAGTGGAATAAGAATATTGACTGCGTAGCCTGGCTGGTTCAGACTGCGACGTAGAGATACAAAATAAAAAGAGGCCGTCATTAATGTGATGGCCTCTTTTTTATTTGTGTCTCAAAAAAGCTTTTCCTGCCTGCCAGCCGCCGGAACAAAATGACGGAGCTCTAAAGGGGGCAGGCTGCGGCCTTTAAGAAATCTGTTGACGGAGATCCTGAAAAGCTGATGTATGCTTTCAGCAACTTTGCCATCACCCCTCATCCTGTTTCCCCAGCGACTGTCATTAAGCTTCCCGCCGTGGCATGAAGCGATCAGGTTCAATACTTTTTCCGCCCGGTCAGGATATGCTTTATGTATCCAGTCAGTAAAGATCTCTCCTATTGCACCATTTAACCGGATCAATGTAAAAATTGCTCCCATAGCCCCTTCGTTTGCCGCTGCCTGGATCAGGGCTGGTATTTCGTCGCTGTTAAGCCCGGGAATGACCGGCCCCATCATCACCCTCACCGGGATGGTCGCTTCAGCCAGTTTGTTTATAACCATCAGCTTGCTTTTAGCAGTTACTGTTCGTGGTTCCAGCTTCTGCCGCAAACTTTCGTTGAGTGATGTAATGGTTACATTCACATGAACCAACCGGAACTTTGAGAGCTCAGTCAGAATATCGATATCCCTTAGTATCAGGTTATTTTTACTGATAATGCTGACCGGGTGCTTATATTTCAGGAAGACCTCCAGCAATGATCTTGTTATTTTAAGTTTTCTTTCGAGGGGTTGATAGCAGTCTGTATTACCCGATAACATGATCGGCTCCGGCTTATATCCTGGCTTATTGAAGAATTTTTCGAGGAGCTCAGCAGCATTCCTTTTTACTACGATCTTTCTCTCAAAATCCAATCCTGCACTGAAACCCCAGTATTCATGCGAATTCCTGGCATAGCAATACAGGCAGCCATGTTCACAACCCCGGTACGGATTGATGGAATATGAAAAGGCAAGATCCGGGCTGTTTGAAACACTTACAATCGATTTTGGGAACTCTTCTATGATCTGGGTACTGGTGTTCTCATACAGTATTTCATCTATCCCCTCAATATGATCAGTTATGTATTTGTTTTTAAGGAACTTATTATGCGTGTTCACCTGCGCTCCTCTTCCCTTAAAGTAATCGTCGTTATTTTCAAAAGGCATGTACAAATATGCTAAATATATTAGCAAACAACAAAGCCACTTTTAAGTTAATAGTATTAGATATTAAGTCATCTGCTATGAACGAAAACAATAAAACGTCGCAAGATCCGGAGAATACAGGATCTCAGGATAACACTGATAATTTGAAAGGCTCGAATAAACTGAAGGATCCGGATAACTGGACAACTGGTGATGAACCGATGACCGGGGCTCAGGAATCCTATCTTAAAACCCTCTCAGATGAGGCTGGTGAAGACTTTGATGAGACTTTAAGCAAAACGGAAGCCTCCAAGAGGATCGATGAACTACAGCATAAGACCGGCAGGGGCCTTGGTAATAAGGAATAGAAGCAGGAGGTCTGTACCTGGCAGCCGTGGAATCATGACACTATTTGGTAAAAATGAGAATATAAATACGGATGTTTTTTATTTTTCCATTAAGTTTGCGCGGCGTTGCATGCACCGGACTTTCAGGGTCAAAAAGTCAGTAAAAGAAAAAGCAGTAATGCAGCAGGTGCTGAACAATTAATAGTAACTCTTATTGTGATAGCGAAGATCCACATTATTTAAATGTTAGTATAAGGATGAAAAGATCAGGTAGATATGTTATATCAAAGCGTTTTGATAAGCTCTTATTACAGCTCAGCGATATCTACCAGTTCATTATCCGTTTTTTTAAGGAAGTGTTCCTTCCACCTTATGAATTTAAGGAAATGGTAAGGCAGTGTTATGAGATTGGATACAAGTCGCTGGCCCTGATTACACTTACCGGCTTTATTACCGGCCTCGTTTTCACAAAACAGTCACGTCCCTCCCTTGCAGAATTTGGCGCTGCCTCCTGGCTTCCAAGCCTGGTCGCTATAGCTATTATAAGGGCCCTGGCGCCGCTCGTTACAGCCTTGATAGCCGCAGGTAAGGTTGGCTCAAATATCGGCGCTGAGCTGGGCTCTATGAAGGTGACGGAGCAAATAGATGCCATGGAGGTATCGGCAACCAACCCTTTTAAGTTTCTGGTTGTTACCAGGATAATTGCTACCACGCTAATGATCCCGATACTGGCTATGTACACAGGTTTTGTTGGCATGCTGGGGTCTTTCATTAACGTAAGTCAGAACGAGCAAACCAGCTTGTCTGCCTTTCTGGAAGACGCTTTTAAGAGTATATCCTTTCTTGACCTGTTTTCTTCACTTTTTAAGGCAACCGTTTTCGGGTTTACAATCGGAGCGGTAGGATGCTATCAGGGTTATAATTCGTCGAAAGGAACAGAAGGTGTGGGTAAAGCAGCAAACTCAGCAGTAGTGGTATCGATGTTCCTTATTTTTATTGAGGAAATTCTTGTTGTACAGGTTGTGAACGCTATTAGATAATGGAAAAGAAGGCTGCACCTATAGATAGAAATAATTGCGTGATCTGCATCAGAGGACTGGAGAAGTCTTTTGGAGAACTCGATGTATTAAAGGGTGTTGATCTTGATCTCTATCAGGGCGAGAACCTGGTAGTTCTGGGACGATCAGGTACCGGTAAATCCGTTTTAATAAAGATCATTTCAGGCCTTCTGAAGCCAGATAAGGGTGCGGTGAATGTTCTGGGTCAGCAGGTAGACAAATTATCCTCAAAAGACTTACAACAGCTTCGTTTGAAGATCGGTTTCTCATTTCAGAACAGTGCCTTGTACGACAGTATGACGGTAAAAGAGAACCTTGAATTTCCCCTTGTCAGGAATTCAAAACATCTGAGCAGAAAGGAGAAGGATCATGCGATTGAAGAAGTGCTCGACGGAGTTGGCCTGCTCCAGGCGATAAATCAAATGCCCAGTGAGCTTTCAGGAGGTCAGCGTAAGCGTATCGGAATTGCCCGGACATTGATTATGCGCCCGCAGATCATGCTTTATGACGAACCTACTGCAGGTCTCGATCCAATTACATCTATTGATATCAATAACCTGATCAATGAGGTTCAGGAAAAATATAGTACGTCATCTATTATTATTACCCATGACCTCACATGTGCAAAGTCTACCGGGGACAGGGTGATGATGCTGCTCGACGGTCGTTTTGAGCGGCAGGGTACTTTTGAAGAGGTTTTTCAGACTGACGATGAAAGAGTCAGAACATTTTATAAATATAATTTTACAACTTAATGGAAGCTACAGAAAATAAACGTTCTGTGATACTGGGAATTTTCGTTCTGCTCGGAATAGTCATCTTTATTGCCGGGATTTTCACTCTTGCCGGTCAGCAGAAGCGATTTGTAAAAAGCATCGAGCTAACCGCCATATTTGATGATGTTGCAGGCTTGAAAGTGGGCAATAATGTCTGGTTTTCAGGCGTGAAGGTGGGTACCGTGAAAAAAATTGACTTTTATGGCAATTCCCAGGTGAGGATCAGGATGAGTGTGGAGGAAGAAGCGCAGAAATACATTCATAAAAATGCAATGGCGCAAATCAGCTCAGAGGGCTTTATCGGGAACCGCATCATTGTGATAGAGGGCGGCAGTGCCAATTTGCCCATTGTAGAAAGCGGGGATAACATCCGTGTTAAAAGCTCTGTCGGTACGGATAAGATGCTGGCAGATCTGCAGGTTAACAACAGGAACCTGATGGACATCACAGCCAATCTGAAGGTGATCACTTCCGGGATCGCAAAAGGCGAAGGCACTATCGGTGCACTTATGACTGACTCAGTTATGGCACTTAATCTGCGTCAGACAATGGCCGGACTGCGCGATGCATCCGGTAACATTAATCAGACGGCAGCATCTCTCTCCCGCTTCTCTTCCAAGTTGAATACAAAGGGAGGTCTTGTTGATGAGCTTTTGACTGATACTACTGTATTCCAGGATCTTAAAAATTCTATGACAGAGATCCAGAAACTTAGTGTATCCGCTTCTTCGTTATCAGCCAGCCTTGACAATGCCGGTAAAAAACTGAATCAGACAGACAATCCTGTAGGAGTGCTTCTCAATGATCAGCAATCGGCCGAAAGCCTGAAGAGGACATTAAAGAATCTTGAGACCAGCTCACAAAAGCTTGATGAAAATCTGAAAGCCTTACAGCATAACTTTTTACTCAGAAGATATTTCAAAAAGAATCCGCCTAAAGAAGATTAGGTAGATGACGATAAGATAAAAAAGAAATCTTGTCCAAAAGGTTTCAGATTAAATGCTGAGCGCTTCGCATGCTTTTTCCGCAGCAAGTTTCTCGGCATTTTTCTTGTTGTAGTCTCGTCCCATACCCTTGGTTTCCCCGTCAATTATAACGCAGATAGTAAAAAGCTTAGAGCTTTCGCCTTCCTCGTTTTCAACGAGCTCAAAGACGATTTCCTTGCCTTGCCGCTGACACCATTCTATCAGTTTGCTCTTAAAGTTAGATTCGGTATTTTCGAGCATAATGATGTCAACGTGAGGCTTTATAATCCTGTTGATAATGAAACTTCTCGTGAAATTATAGCCCTTGTCGAGGTAAATAGCACCTATGAGTGCTTCAAAGGCATCTCCCAGCAAGGAACTCTGTTTATTCGGGAAATTAACAATACGGTTATCATACTCAATTAGTTCCCCAAGCCCCAGTTTTCTTGCAAGTTGATTCAGGTTGGCACGGCTCACGATCTTTGAGCGCATTTCCGTAAGAAACCCTTCAGTCTTATAGGGATACAATTTGAAAAGCTCTTCGGCAATAACTGAACCAAGCACAGCATCGCCGAGGAATTCAAGGCGTTCGTTACTGTTTTTCGTGCCGTTCTTCAAAATTATGGCTACTGAACGATGTCTGAAAGCCATGCGGTAGAGCGTCACATTACCAGGTACAAAGCCGAGGAGGTTCCTTAATATCTGAATGTATTTTCGTTTAGGTGAGAAATATAGCTTATATATAGTTGAGAAAGGCATTACTAAAGGAGAGTCAAAAATAAAGAGCCGGAAATCCGGTCTGATTTTCTTAATTGTTGCATAATAGTATATAGCTAATCATTAAAATCGAATATTGTTTTATTCTTTTGCTAAAACTATAGTCTAAAGTTAAATTGTAACAGTAAACCTTGCTGCGAAAACCAGATGCTTTTCCAGCTCCTTATTGAAGTTTATCCTTCGTATTTCTTAAAGATCACAGAAGCGTTGTGTCCGCCAAATCCAAAAGTGTTGCTTTGGGCAGCCCTTACCGTGCGCTTTTGAGCGACATTGAAAGTAAGGTTCAAACGAGGATTAATTTCAGGATCGTCAGTAAAATGATTGATCGTCGGCGGAACAATATCATGTTTCACTGCAAGTATTGCAGCAATACCTTCCACAGCTCCTGCTGCGCCAAGCAAGTGACCTGTCATCGACTTGGTCGAACTGATATTCAATCTGAATGCATCTTCTCCGAACAAATCAATAATCGCTTTGGATTCGCTGATATCTCCAAGGGGGGTAGACGTTCCGTGAACATTGATATAATCAATATCAGCAGTAGTCATACCAGCATCTTTCAGAGCATTCGACATCACCAGTCTGGCACCAAGTCCTTCGGGATGAGGGGCAGTAATGTGATTCGCATCAGCACTCATACCTCCGCCTACAATTTCAGCATAGATCTTAGCTCCCCTGGCTTTTGCATGTTCCAGCTCTTCCAGGATAACTGTGCCCGCACCTTCTCCTGCAACAAAACCATCACGATCTTTATCGAAAGGGCGTGAAGCCGTTGCCGGATCTTCGTTACGGGTAGAGAGGGCATGCATGGCGTTAAATCCGCCGATTCCAGCCTCATTAATAATAGCTTCTGATCCTCCGGAGATAATGATGTCGGAAACACCAAGACGGATGTAATTAAAAGCATCGATCAACGCATTGGTAGATGAAGCACATGCAGAGACAGTCGAAAAATTAGGACCTCTCAGACCATACTTCATCGAAATATGCCCGGCTGCGATATCAATGATCATCTTGGGAATGAAGAACGGGTTGTAGCGCGGAGTGCCGTCACCTTTAGCAAAACTGCTTACTTCATCCAAAAATGTTTTTAATCCTCCGATTCCGGCTCCCCAGATCACTCCAATGCGGTTGGTATCCAGGTTTTCAAAGTCGAGGGCTGCATCTTGTACAGCCTCGTCTGTGGAAACCAATGCATACTGGACAAAGGGATCTAGTTTCCTAACTTCTTTCCTGTCGAGAAAATCCTCGGCTTTAAAGTTCTTTACTTCACAGGCGAACTTTGTTTTGAAGTTAGTAGCATCAAACCTTGTAATCGGAGCAGCACCGCTCACCCCATTTATCAATCCGTTCCAGTATTCTGTTAAGGTATTGCCGATTGGGGTAAGCGCACCAAGTCCTGTTACTACAACTCTTTTTAGCTCCATTTATAGTGTGGCAGCGTGATTTACTTTACGTTTTTTTCTAAATAAGCGATAGCCTGGCCAACTGTACCGATGGTCTCAGCCTGGTCATCAGGAATAGCAACGTTGAACTCTTTTTCGAACTCCATAATCAATTCTACAGTGTCCAAAGAGTCTGCACCCAGGTCATTAGTGAATGATGCTTCAGGTGTCACTTCACTCTCATCTACACCTAATTTTTCAACGATAATTGCTTTTACTCTTGAAGCGATATCAGACATGATTTTTATATTTTAATGGTTAAAAATTCTGTGCAAAGAAAAATAAATTCTGGTAAATATCAAACCTTTTTGTTTTTGGTTAAAAATGAATAACATGCATCTACAATTGGTATTCTTTTGTACCTTCGTGCCGTTTTTATTTTATTTTGAACAGGCTTACACTAAAATACGAACCAGACCTCGATTTTGTTTTGATAGCGGTTACCTCTTCTTTGAAGGATTATCTGCTATGTTTCAAGATCAACAGGGCACTTTCTATCGATTTTGTTCGTATTTCAGAATTATCCCTGGAGCTAACTTCCTCAGGAGAACCAAGTTACTTTTCAAGATATCATTACAGGATTCCTGAAACAGAAACAGATTTTTTCCTGTTAGCAAATAAAGGTACAGAAGGATATTTGATTCCCGAAATGAAACAGACAGATTATTTTATTCTCATCAAAAATTACCTTGACGAGGAGGATACTGACAATTTTATGGAAGGCTTAAACAGGATACCGGAGATAGTAGTTGCCGCAGAAGTAAATCCCGGAAAGTTAAAATCTAAAGAAAATCTGGTATTTTAGCAGAAATATACAAGCAGTTAATACAATAGAACGGGCAATTAATAAAGGTGTGCAAACACCGTTTAAACAGATATTTATAATTGGTTAAGATGAGACAAGTTCACAAACGTACAAAAATAGTGGCAACATTAGGGCCGGCATCCGCCAGCAAAGAAACACTGTTAAGTATGATCAAAGTCGGCGTTAACGTTTGCCGCCTTAATTTTTCACACGGAAGTCAGGCAGATCATCAGAAGGTGATCGATTTGATCCGTGATATCAATCAGAAGTATAAAATCCATGTAGGGATCCTTGCCGACCTCCAGGGTCCTAAGATCCGTATCGGGATGGTAAAAGACGGCGGTATCCAGCTGATAAACGGAAATCAGATCGAAATTACCACCAATGAAATGGTCGGTGACGACAAGCAGATCTACATCACTTATCAGAATTTCCCAAAAGATGTAAGAGCTGGTGAGATCATCCTTCTTGATGACGGAAAACTTCAGCTTCGTGTACTGGATACAAATAATAAGGATACCGTAACCTGCGAAGTAGTACACGGAGGTATTCTGACTTCACGTAAAGGGGTAAACCTTCCGAACACCAAGATCTCTATCCCAAGTCTTACAGAAGAGGATCTGAGTAATCTTGAATTTGCCCTTAAGAATGACGTAGAATGGATCGGTCTGTCATTCGTTCGTACAGGAGAAGATATTATCGACCTGAAGCGTATCATTAACCGCAGCGGAAAAGTTGCCAGGGTGATTGCAAAGATCGAAAAACCTGAAGCTGTAGAAAATATCGACGAAATCATCCGCGCTACAGACGGAGTGATGGTTGCCCGTGGTGACCTCGGTGTAGAAATGCCGATGGAGCAGGTTCCGGTATTACAGAAGATGATCGCCAGGAAATGCCGTGAAGCTTCCAAGCCGGTGGTAATTGCTACTCAGATGCTTGAAAGTATGATCACTACACCGCGCCCAACCCGTGCCGAAGTGAACGACGTAGCGAACTCTGTTCTCGATGGTGCTGATGCTGTTATGCTTAGCGGTGAAACCTCTGTTGGTGAATTCCCCGTGATCGTAGTCGACACCATGAGTAAGATCATCCGGAATATCGAAGAGACTGCTTATCCTTATTATACACCTAAGAAGTTACATCCGGATTCAGCAACTTACATATCCGATGCGGTATGCGGTTCAGCAGTATATCTTTCTGAAAAGACAAACGCCTGTGGTATCATCTCTATGACATCATCCGGTTATACTGCTTTTGAAATCTCCAGTCACCGTCCGAAAGCGACTACTTATATCTTCACGAATAATAAGAACCTGCTGAATACTCTCAGTCTTCTCTGGGGTGTAAGAGGTTTCTATTACGACAAGCAGGAAAGTACAGACAAGACTATCAGCGACGTTAACCGCATTCTTAAAGAAGAGAAAATGATCGTGCCCGGCGATGCAGTAATCAATACCGCAGCCATGCCTATCGAGAAGAGAGGCAAAACGAACATGATCAGGGTAACGATTGTGGAATAATGCCTTCAGCTGTCAGCAATCAGCATCAGCAGGAATATAATAAGTTACAGAAAGAGGTTGTCTGAACCATCAGACAGCCTCTTTCTAGTTTTATAAAGTGATAAGTAAATGCTGACAGCCGAAAGCTAACAGCCGATGGCGGCTTCTACAGGAAGCCCTAGTTTTCCACAAGGCAATTCTTTATAAATCAGGCCTCTTTGCTGCGTTTTATGCAGTGAGGGCATATTGTTCATATACCCTGTGGAAAACGAAAATTCATCATAGGTGACCTTAGTATTAAATTTGGATAAAAACCCCTGAATTTTACAGTGGTTCTACCTGTGACGAGAATACCGAAGAAAGAAAACTTAAGAAATTATTGTATATAAATAAAGTCAAACTATGGGCAAAAGCACAGCAGCAAAGACAGTGAAGGGGGCCGGCAGCGGACTGCGGTTCCAGCGTTATTTCTCGAAGGAGGGAGTAAACGTTTATGACCTTTTTACATACGAGAAACGCTCATCGGTCATCCGGAATCCAGCGGGTGATGCAGTGTTTGAAATGAAGGATGTAGAAGTTCCGGCTTCATGGAGCCAGGTAGCTACAGATATCCTTGCGCAAAAGTATTTTAGAAAAGCAGGAGTGCCGCAACCTAATGGCACCACCGGATCTGAAAAAAGCATAAAGCAGGTTGCCCACCGGATGGCCGACTGCTGGAGACAATGGGGACAACGCTACGGATATTTTGCTACAAAAGAAGACGCAGATATTTTTTATGATGAATTAGTTTATACAATTGTCGGTCAGCTTGCTGCACCAAACTCGCCTCAATGGTTTAATACCGGTTTACATACAGCATACGGAATTACAGGAAAGCCACAGGGGCATTATTTTGTGGATCCTGAGACAGAAGAACTAAAGAAGTCAACTTCGGCTTATGAGCGTCCTCAGCCTCACGCTTGTTTCATCCTTTCGGTTAATGACGATCTGGTAAACGAAGGCGGTATTATGGACCTCTGGGTGCGTGAAGCCAGGATCTTTAAATACGGGTCAGGAGTAGGAACTAACTTCTCGTCGATCCGCGGAGAAAATGAAAGACTTTCAGGAGGTGGTTATTCTTCCGGCCTCATGTCTTTCCTTAAAATAGGAGACCGCGCGGCCGGTGCCATCAAGTCTGGCGGAACAACCCGTCGCGCTGCGAAGATGGTCTGCCTTGATCTCGATCACCCTGAAATTGAAAACTTCGTTAACTGGAAAGTTGAAGAAGAAAGAAAAGTTGCGGCGCTGATCGCTGCGGGTTATTCATCCGATTACGAAGGTGAAGCTTACCGCACGGTAGCGGGTCAGAATTCAAATAACTCTGTTCGTATCCCGAACGCTTTCTTCAGAGCGCTTGAAGAAGGGAAAGGATGGGATCTGAAAGCCCGTACTGATGGCAAGATCATGAAGTCGATCTCCGCTGAAAAGCTCTGGCAGGATATCGCGTTTGCCGCCTGGGCATGCGCTGACCCCGGGGTACAGTACGACACCACCATCAATGAGTGGCATACATGCCCTGAAGGAGGACGGATCAATGCATCCAATCCTTGTTCAGAATATATGTTCCTGGATAACACTGCATGTAATCTTGCCTCTATCAACCTGGCTCATTTTTTCAATCCCGATACGTTTATTTTTGATGTAAAAGGATTTGAACATGCCTGCCGCGTTTGGACAGTAGTTCTGGAGATCTCTGTGCTGATGGCACAATTCCCATCAAAAGAAGTAGCCCAGTTATCCTACGACTACCGCACTCTCGGACTCGGATATGCTAATCTCGGCTCTATGCTGATGGTTGCCGGGATTCCTTACGACAGTGAAAAGGCAAGAGCTATCGGTGGAGCCATCACAGCTGTTATGACGGGCACTGCTTATGCTACCTCTGCCGAAATGGCAAGAGAGCTGGGAGCATTCAAACGTTATGAAGACAATCGTGAGCATATGCTCCGGGTAATGCGTAATCATCGTTTTGCTGCTTATAACTCAACCGAGAACTACGAAGGACTGGAAATAGCGCCTCCGGGAATTGATCCGAAATATTGCCCGGATTATCTTCTTTCTGCCGCCTGCAATGCATGGGATAAGGCAGTAGAGTTTGGAGAAAAATATGGATACCGCAATGCACAGACTACGGTAATTGCGCCAACCGGAACTATAGGCCTGGTAATGGACTGTGATACTACAGGTATAGAGCCTGATTTTGCATTGGTCAAATTTAAAAAGCTTTCAGGTGGCGGTTACTTCAAGATCATCAACCAGGCAGTACCTGCTGCGTTGAAGAACCTTGGATACCAGGAGCATGAGATCGAAACGATCGTCAATTACGCAAAAGGTACTGCCACTTTAAAAGGAGCACCTCATATTAATTTCGATACGCTTTTAGCAAAAGGCTTTAAACAGGCAGAAATTGAAAAGCTTGATAAAGCAGTGATTTCAGCTTTTGAAATAGGCTTTGTATTCAATCAATGGACCTTAGGTGAAGACTGTCTGAAGCGCCTGGGCTTTAAGCCGGAGAAATACAATTCACCTGAATTTAACCTGTTAAGGGCTCTTGGTTTCAGCCGTCAGCAGATTGCTGAAGCAAATGAGTATGTCTGCGGAACGATGACCATTGAAGGCGCTCCTTATTTGAAGGAAGCCCACTACGCTATTTTTGATTGCGCAAATAAATGCGGTTCTAAAGGACAACGTTATATCCACGCTCACGGCCATATCAAGATGATGGCAGCTGCTCAGCCGTTCCTTTCAGGAGCGATCTCCAAGACCATTAATCTTCCTAATGAAGCAACTGTTGAAGAAATAAAGGATTGTTATGAACTGTCATGGAAGCTTGCCCTGAAAGCGAATGCTCTTTACCGTGACGGCTGTAAATTATCCCAGCCTCTTTCTACCAAAGCTTCTAATAACGATGAAGAATTGGAAAGTGTTGAAGAAGTTCTTGGTGAAGCTGCAAATGTAAAACTAAGCGATCTTACTCCTGAGCAAGTGCTGGAAGCCGCCCGTGCTATTATAGAGAAATCTACAGATACTACATTCAAGCGTCAGCTTTCTTCAGTAGTACAAAGGAAGGTGCTTCCTGGCAAACGCCGGGGCTTTACACAAAAAGCTTCCGTTGGCGGTCAGACTATTTATGTTCGTACCGGTGAATACGAAGATGGAACTTTAGGGGAAATCTTCGTCGATATGCATAAAGAAGGAGCAACATTCCGCTCTCTGATGAACTGCTTTGCAATTGCAGTTTCCGTAGGCCTGCAATATGGCGTTCCGCTTGAAGAATTCGTGGATAAGTTTGTATTCACACGGTTCGAGCCATCCGGTATGGTTGCCGGGCACGACAATATCAAGAGTGCGACTTCCATCATCGATTATATCTTCCGTTTACTGGGGTACGACTATCTTGACCGTTCTGATCTTGTTCATGTTGTAACAGAAAATAATGCTGTACTGGGTAATCCGCAATTGGAAGATGAGGATGAAAATCCTTACGAAAATTCTTTTGCAGCCGAAGCTCCAGCAGAAAAGGTTACAGCCGATAAGGTATATAAGCCAGTGCTTGATATTTCGGGCGGTGCTCAGTCTGACGCTCCAGCGTGTACAAATTGTGGCCATATTATGGTTCGCTCAGGTACCTGCTACAAATGTCTGAACTGTGGTACACAGGGAGGATGCTCTTAAGGAGTTGAACGATAAGAGCTAAAAATTTAAAGTAAATAAATAGTGAGAGCCCGGGTCGGAATGATCCGGGCTATTTTGCTTTAGGGGCTGGATGAATAACAATTACAGCATAAGGCAAATTATGCCGGATAAATTATGATGATGTCTCCAGTTCAGCTGATTCGCCTGTACTTTCTTCGGGACTGATTTGCCCCTACTTTGGGACTGCTGGCTCTTTTTACCGTGCGGCCCTTCAGATTTCTCCGGGTCTTGTCCGGGGTTTCTCCGGGATTTCTCGGAGAAACCTCGGAGGAGTCCCGGACAAATCCCGAAGAAGTCTCGAACAAATCTCGAACAAGTCTCAAAGGAGTCCGGAAGCTCATTCGACATGAATTAAATCTCTATTTTGGAGACCGTTTTCTAAAAGCTGACACACTTAATTGAGCACTACCTCAGAG